>NZ_JAPNXM010000003.1:0-231330 GCF_049472675.1 Deferribacter thermophilus | reverse complement strand
GAAGTTAAGCCCTCCAGCGCCGAGAATACTGCGGGAAGGTAACCCGTGGGAAGGTAGGTCGCCGCCAGAGCTTTTTTATTTTACGGTTACTTTATTTCTACCTGTTTTCTTTGATTGATAGAGTGCTTCATCTGCTCTCTTATATAAAGATTAATTTAAAACTGAAGATTATTTGATATCAAGAATTATTAGTGGAAGAAAATATGTTAATAAAAGAGCCCGCATTGCGAGCTCTTTATTTTATAAAAGTCTTTTGGAATTCTGGGTAGGCATTAGCCCCATGCTCGTAAAAATCAAGACCCATAATTTCTTCTTCTTCACTAACACGAAATTTAATAAATATATTCAATAATTTAATTATTATAAATGTAGACCCAAATGCCCATATAAATGCAGCTAAAACACCTATAATTTGACTAACTATCACTGGTTCTAGAGTATGTGTCTCAAAGTTGTAATTAAATAAACCTGCAGCAATTGTTCCCCATGCACCATTTACACCATGAACTGATATTGCACCAACCGGATCATCGACTTTAATTTTATCAAAGAATAGAACCGAATATACAACAAGTACACCTGCAATCAATCCTATGATTATTGAATAAAATGGGGTGACATTTGCACAACCAGCTGTTATACCAACTAAACCTGCTAAAGCTCCATTTAAAGACATCCCTATATCAAATTTTTTATATTTAAAATATGTAACAGTCATAGCTGATAAAATAGCTGCAGCAGGTGCAAGTGTAGTATTTACAGCGATTAATGGTAACGCTGAATCAGCTGCTGTTTCACTACCAACATTAAACCCATACCATCCAAACCAGAGGATAAATACTCCAAGTGCAGCTAAAGGTATATTATGTCCAGGAATAACTCTAATTTGTCCATTTTTACCATACTTCCCTATTCTTGGACCTATTAAAATTGCAGCAGCCAATGAAGCCCACCCACCAATTGAGTGAACAACGGTAGAACCTGCGAAATCTATAAAACCTATTTTTTCAAGCCATCCATTTCCGTGGAAAAGACTACCCCATGCCCAGCTACCAAAAACAGGATAAATAATGGTTGACATGATCAAACTAAATACCATGTAAAATTTGAAGTTTGCTCTTTCTGCTATAGCTCCTGAAACTATAGTTGCAGCTGTTGAACAAAAAACTACTTGAAACATCCAAAAAGCCAATGTCCAATTATCACTCATATTCCAATTTGAAAGGAAAAAACCTTCTGTTCCAAAAAATCCAGTAGTTGTAGTACCAAACATGATAGCAAAACCAATTGCCCAAAATCCAATAGCTCCAACAGCAAAATCTAATAAGTTCTTCATAATGATATTTAAAGCATTTTTTGCTCTAGTAAATCCTGATTCAACCATAGCAAATCCAAGCTGCATAAAAAACACTAAAAAAGCAGCTATTAATGTCCACAGCCAATCAACATTTGTTTGTACTTGTTTAATTGATTCATCGAGTCCATTGAGAGTTAATGTTTTATTTCCTTCAGCAAAAGCAAAGGAACATAAGCATAGTAGTAAAAATACAATTCTTAGCATAACTTAACCTCCTTTTTTAAATACTTGCCTCATTTAATTCTCCGGTTCTGATCCTTACTGATTTTTCAACAGGGATTACAAAAACCTTTCCATCTCCGATTTTCCCAGTTTTTGCAGCTTTTGTGATAGATTCCACCAGAGTATCAACAACATCATCATTTACTACTATTTCAATTAAAATTTTTGGGACGAAATCTATTTGATATTCTGCCCCACGATAAAGCTCACTATGACCTTTTTGTCTTCCATACCCTTTAACTTCGTATATGGTCATTCCACTTATCCCAAATTCATTTAGAGCTTCTTTTACATCCTCAAGTTTAAAAGGTTTAATAATTGCTTTTATAAGTTTCATAAGCACCTCCATTATTTTGTTCTTAATGATAAGCAAGTAAAATGCCAATAGAAATAGATGAAATATATATGTTTAAGATTAAAAAATATACATTTAAATATTATTGTGATTAAAATTTAAGCAATATCTGTATTAGGGTGTAAAATATCTATGTATGAATAATGATATTAGTTTAAAGATAGGTATTTTAAGATGATAAAAAATCTTTTGACTGGAGTATAAAAAGGCGACGCCCGGAATCGAACCGGGGTACGCGATTTTGCAGACCGCTGCCTAACCACTCGGCCACGTCGCCATTGGGAATATTGTTTATAGTTATAAATTTTGTAAAAATCAAGTTTTTTTTATTTATAAATCTGTGTTGAAGAATATGTTGTATGCGTCAGGGACAATAGCAATATTGTTTGTTTTATTAATAATATTATAAATTTCTTCTATTGAATTTATTTTTATAAAACCCATCCTTTTAGAATCATATTCGCTAAAATTTGAATACAAATAGACATTATAATTTTCAGTTTTTGCTTTTAATGAATAAGCTGTTTGTCTATTTATCTGGTAATCATTAATTAATGTTTTAAACATTTCTTCAGCGGTTGGTATATCAAAAAATTCTTCGAAATAGTTATTTCCATAACCATCAACACACTCTGCAAAAAAAATAATATTTGCATTGTTTGCAGCTATTGGGATTACTCTATCCAACGATTTTTGAGCTTGAACCATATTGATATCTTTTGGGTATCCTCCACAAGAAACAATGATTGTGTCATATTTTTTATTAGCGGTTATCATTGTATATTTTTTTAATCTTTCAGTTGCTTCAATATGTGACATAAATAGATCGCCGCATGTTAAATCTATAATTTCACCTTTATCATTTAGTATTGTATTAATAGTAAAAAAGAATTTAGCTCTTCTAGCAATCATAACTGCTTCGACTATATCATCATTTACAGGATTTTGTTTTAAATTACCTGTTGAAGCTAAAGGGTGTTTTCTCATATTCCTTTCATCTAAAACTAATTTATGATTGTTGAGTGCACTTTTTCTTGCAGCTATACCTGGTAGAATCATTTTTCTCCCGCCACCAAATCCAGCAAAGTAGTGATAACTAACTGATGCAATAGGTATTATGGTATCATGCTCCAGATAAGCTTTATTAAGAAGAATTGGTGTACCATTTTTAGTTTTACCAAAATACACAAGATTATCCATATTATCTGGATCGTGATCAATCAATAAATGTTTATATTTATTATAGATTTCTTCTGTAAGTATAAATTTTTTTTCTTCATCAGTGACTTTTCTGTGTGTGCCAGTGGCAAAAATTATAGAGAATTCTTTTTTGAAAGTTTCTACCTTTTCAATTAAATCTTTTATAAAAATTTGTAAACCTGATTTTCTAGTTATGTCAGGTACAATAAAAAGAATTTTTCTGGCATCTTTTATAAAATAAGTAAGATTTTCGCTGTATATAGGCTCATTGTCTAATCGTTCTAAAATTTCTTTACTAGAAAGTGGAGCAGAATCTATTTTTAACTGAAATAAATCATAATCTTTGTTTATATTAACATCAATAAAATCTTTGCCGTAAGGTATTTTCATTTTATCCCCCAATTTCAAACATGTTTCTACCGTATTTACCGTTTTTAGAATTGTTCTCAGAACAGTCAACGCTGTGTTTTTCATATTTTAAGTTTAGTGAATCGTTGATAAGTTTTAATAAAAGCTCTTTATCAGAGTTTATAATAGCAGGTTTTAAGTCAACTTCATAATTAGATAGTAAACATGGTCGTAATTTACCGTCAGCAGTTAGGCGGAGTTTGTCGCAACTATTACAAAAGTGGTTTGAAATAGGTGTGATAATACCTATTTTAGCTCCGTTAGAAAGTAAATAATCCTCAGAAGGACCTGAGTATTTGTTTTTGTCAATTTTTTTTACTTCATATTGTTTTGAAATAATATCGATAATTTCTTTTCCAGTTAAAATATTTTCTTTTTTCCATTCGATTGAACTTTCAAGTGGCATAAACTCTATAAAACGAACATTGAAACTATTTTTAGCAGCAAAATCACAAAAGTCTAATATTTCATCATCATTAAAACCTTTAATTGCAACAACATTAATTTTGATAGGATTAAAACCGATAGATTTTGCATAATTTATAGAATCGATAATATGTTTTAAGTTAAAACCACCTGTAATATATTCATATCTGTCATCTTTTAATGAATCAAGACTAATGTTAATTCTTCTAACTCCTGAATCAAAAATCACTTTAGCGTATTTTTTTAATAAAGAACCGTTAGTAGTAAGTGTTAGGTCTTTTATTTTTTCAATTTTACCTAATTGTTCAAACATGTAAGAAATGTTTTTACGAACTAAAGGTTCTCCACCTGTAATCCTTATTTTTTCTATACCAACCTCTGTTAAT
The DNA here is from genome assembly GCF_049472675.1 of Deferribacter thermophilus. Lineage (NCBI taxonomy): Bacteria > Pseudomonadati > Deferribacterota > Deferribacteres > Deferribacterales > Deferribacteraceae > Deferribacter > Deferribacter thermophilus. The sequence goes on along the minus strand of NZ_JAPNXM010000003.1, from coordinate 226,976 downwards.
GTTTTTACAATAAAAATTATATCTTCATAACTTAAAATATCTTGATGTGATAACATCTTAAAATTATGTTGGGGCATACAATATTTGCAACGAAAATTACATCTATCAGTAACTGAAATGCGCAAGTATTTGTAAGATCTCCCAAATTTATCTACTAATTTATTATTCATATATATCTTCTTTCTTTATGTCTTCTTTTTTCCCAAATATTTTTGCGACAAAGATACTTATTTCATATAGAAGCAATAATGGCCCTGCCATCATCATTTGAGTAAAAACATCTGGTGGTGTAAGTATCGCAGCTGCAATAAATATTACTACTATTGCATATCTTCTATATTTTTTCATCATTGAAGCTTTAACAATACCCATTTTGGCTAAAAATAGTGTAAAAACAGGTAATTCAAAAATTATACCAAACCCCATAATTAATCTCACTACAAAAGAAAGATACCATTGAATTGAAAGGTTTGCTATAACATAGCCTTTGGCATAACTTAAGAAAAACTGAAAACCAAAAGGGAACACTATATAGTATGCAAAGACAGCACCAGTAAAAAAAAGTATGGATGATACTATAACAAAAGAGACCACATAGCGTCTTTCATGAGCATATAGCCCTGGTGCTACAAACTTCCAGATTTGATATAAAATAAATGGCATACTAAAAAATATTGCAGCCATTAGTGATAGTTTTAATTCAGTAAAAAAGCCTTCTGTTAACTTTAAAATAGCTAAAGAAGATTTTTCTGGTAAAACTTTCACAAGGGGAGCAGTTATAAAATCGAAAATATATTTACTTTGTGAGTAACAAACTATAAAAGCAAGCACAACAACTATCAATGATTTTATCAATCTACTTCTAAGCTCTTCTAAGTGAGCAGTGAGAGAGAGTTTATCATCTACATTTGACATATTAACCATCCATTAAGCATTGTTTTTGTCATTATTGCTATCTTTGTTACCAACATTTTCTTCTTGAGAATCAGAATCTAAAATTGCTTCTTCCCATTTTGAATTATATATTTCTGTTAAAGACTGTTTTTTAGATGTAGTATTAGTTGTATCAGAATCGATATCTACATTTACAGCTTCTTTAAATTCATTTAAAGCTTTTCTAAATTCAGCATACCCTTTACCAAGAGCTTTTGCTACTTCGGGTAATTTCCTAGGACCTATTACAATTAGGGCTATTATTAGTATTAAAATTAACTCTGACATTCCAAAACCAAACATATCATACCTACCAATGTAATTTGATGTTAGAAATACAATTTTAAGAGCAAAAAATCAAGCTGATTAATGAAAAATAAAAAAATAGACCTAACAATAAGTTAAAAATATGGTACTGAATTAATCGAGAATCCCTATTAATGTTACAATAAAACACATAATAGCCTAATAAAATTATTATTGACATATAGAATACATAATAATATAAGTTTAGTGGGAGGTGTATACAATGTGCAGAATTGGAGCTATAAAATCAAAAAAATATGTTCACCCTTCTAAGGCATTAAAACTGATGCGTTCTCAACAAAAGGGGCATGATAATTCTGGATTTGCTATGGTTATGCAGGATTTAGGGGGAGTTTTTGAAAATTATAAAGATTTACCAATTTTATCTTTAGCTTGTACAGATGAGGGGATGCAAATAGCTGATAATATATTACATGAAGCAGGTTTTGTTAGGATAATGCAATGGGCACCTGAGACTCATCCGCGGGAATGGCTTAAAATTGAACCAATGCCAAATTATATATTTTTAGTTTTGCAGTATCCTAAAAGTTATAAATATGCAACAAAAGAGGAAAAAGAAGAGCTCTTAGTAGACATTAGATTAAAAATTAGAAGAGCCTTAGAAGTTAATGATGAAGGATATGTTTACTCTTTTTGGCCAGATGTTATTACATTGAAAGAAATAGGTGATCCTACAGATATTGGGGAGTATTTTGGCCTGTGGGAAGAAAGTGATGAATTAAAGGCTAAAATAATTACAGCTCAATGTAGGCAAAATACTAACTATGATATTGTTAGGTATGCTGCTCATCCATTCTTTTTGCAAGGTTATACAGCTTTAGCAAATGGTGAGAATACTTTTTATGAAAAAAATAGGGATTTTCAAAAAAAACTTTATAAAGGGTATATAGGTTTTGAATCTGACTCTCAATGTTTTTTATATACGCTTCATTATATTCATAGAATTTTAAAGTGGCCTTTAATTTACTATAAACATGTCATTACTCCATTACCTTTTGAAGAGATTGATTTGAGGGAAGATAGAGAAGTTTTGCTAAAAATTAGAGCGTCTCTTGCTCATTTAGAAATAAATGGTCCAAATACGATTATTGGTGTGTTGCCTGATGGCACATTATTTACATGCTGTGACTCGAAAAAATTAAGACCTGTTGTTGTGGGATATACTGATGATACTGCAATTATAACCTCAGAAGTAACAGGTATAAATGAGATTTTGCCTAATAGAGACTGGGAGCAAGATATTTATCCAAACGAGAGAGAAATGGTTGTTATTAACAATGATTTGGAGGTTCAAAGATGGCAACAATGAGAGTGAATGAGCTGGCAAAAGATGATCTTTTTTGGCAAATAGAATATAAACATGATAGGTGTACTCTTTGTGGAAGATGTGTTGCTGCATGCCCTTTTAAAGCTATAGAGGCAAGAGTAGAAAGAAGAAGAAAAGTTGTGAGTGATGATATTACTCCTAATCCAAAAGTAATTTTTCAAACTATCCCTGTCATTAAGCAGGTTGTAAATGAGTATAATTTTTGTAGAGGATGTGGTATTTGTGAGAAGGTTTGCCCTAATGATGCCATTAGACCAGTGAGAAACCCTGATCATAGGTTTCAGGCAAAATATAGATCTGTAACTGGAGATCCTTTCAAAAGGGGTGGTAGAAATAATCTTGAAACTAGTGCAAGGACTCTTGATAAAATAAAAATAGGTAGAATTTCTCAGATGACTGACCCATCACTTGATGCCCAAAGACATACTTTTGACTTACTAGCACCTTTTGGACGAGTATTACCTCCTCAGGAGATACCTTTTGAAATAAGAGATGGGAAGCTTGTGGAAAGGGAGAAAACCCCACCTGTGAGATGGATATATCCTATCATAATTGGGGATATGTCCATCGGTGCCCTTTCCTGGAGAATGTGGGAAGCGTTGGCAATTGCTACGGCTTATTTAAATGAAGAAGCAGGAATCCCAATAAGAATGTGTAGTGGGGAGGGAGGGGTTCCTGTTAGATTGCTAAAATCTAAATATTTAAAATATATGATTTTGCAGATTGCCTCAGGTCATTTTGGGTGGAACAGGATTATTAATGCTATGCCTGAAATGGTAGAAGATCCTGCTGGTATTTTAATAAAAATAGGTCAAGGTGCTAAACCAGGAGATGGAGGTTTGTTGCAGGCAAAAAAGGTGGCTAGACATATTCAGGAAATTAGAGGTGTTCCTAAAGCTGATCTGTTAAGCCCTCCAAACCATCAAGGGCTTTACTCTATTGAAGAGAGTGTTCAAAAGATGTTTTTATCTTTTAATGCAGCATTTAAATTTAGAGTGCCTGTTGCTATAAAGGTTGCTGCAAGTGCAACAAGTGTTTCTGTATATAATAACTTACTTAGAGATCCATATAATATTGTTGGTGGTTTTTTCCTCGATGGGATTGATGGAGGTACTGGAGCAGCACATGAAATTTCTCTTGATCATACAGGTCATCCTATTGTTTCAAAACTTAGGGATTGTTATTTGGCAGCTGTACATCAGGGTAAGCAGGGGCAAATCCCTCTTTGGGCTGCAGGAGGTATGGGGAAAGGCTGGAATCTTGCTGCTGATGCATTTAAAATGATATGTCTTGGTGCAAATGGAATTTTTACTGGTAAGTTGATGTTACAGCTTGCTGGCTGTGTGGGAAATGACAACGGAAAATGTAATGCATGCAATACAGGGTTATGTCCTGTTGGTATTTGTACACAAAATCCTGTATTGGTAAAAAGGCTTGATATAGATAAAGTAGCAGAAAATATTGTTAATTACTTCTTATCTGTTGATCATGAACTGAAAAAGTTGATGGCTCCTATTGGTAATAGTTCGCTTCCAGTTGGTCGTTCAGATGCTTTGATAGCTACTGATAAGGCAGTGGCTGATAGGCTTAAAATTCAGTATGCATGCTAATGGAGGATGAGATGGGAAAAGTTGCTAAAATAGAAGGGATTGTAAACGGTAAAAGGATATCAACTCAAAAATTATTACAGGAGATATATAAAAAGTTAGATGAAGGTTATACAGAATTTGAAGTCATAGGTTGTGGCCAGCATGATATAGGTGGGCCTTTATGGGACAAAGAAGGGAGACCTTTAAAGTTTAAGATTACAAACCCTGGGCAACGTGTTGGTTCTATGGGTATGCAAGGTACCCAAATTATTATTGAAGGTCCAGCTCCTGCGGATGTTGGCTGGTTAAATGCTGGTGCCGAAATCATTTTAAAGGGGGATGGAGGGGATACTACTGCTCATTGTGCAGCAACAGGTAAAATCTTTGTTGCAGGAAGAGTAGGGACAAGATCTGGCGCATTGATGAAACATGACCCAAAATTTCCTCCTCCAGAGTTTTGGGTTTTGAAAAATACAGGTTCTTTTAGTTTTGAGTTTATGGGGGGTGGTATTGCTGTAGTTTGTGGTTATGACTGTGAAAACTACGAATCAGTTTTAGGTAAGAGAAGTTGTGTTGGTATGGTTGGTGGTACTGTCTATGTAAGGGGACCTGTGAAAGATTTAAGTGATGATGTTTGGTTGATGGATTTAAATGAAGCGGATAAAGATTTTCTGGCCAAAGGTTTAAAAGAGTTTTTAAGTAAAATAGAAAGACTTGAGCTTTATGACAAATTAACAAAGTTTGAGGAATGGAAAAAAATAGTTGCAAAAACTTATGAGGAAAGACAACTTAAATTACTTATTCCAGTTAAAGACTTTAGAGAGCATAAGTGGGTGGAAGGTGGCATTTTTGGTGATTTGATTGAAGAAGATTGGAAAGTCGCTGATTTTGTAGAACGAGGCGATTTAAGATTAAAATATCCTGAATGGAGAAATGCAAAATATTCTGCTCCTTGTGAATACAACTGTCCAACATACATTCCAACACAGAAAAGAATAGCACTTTTAAGACAAGGGAAAGTAAAAGAGGCATTAGAATTAGTGTTAGATTATAGCCCTTTTCCAGCCTCAGTTTGTGGTCAGGTCTGTCCAAATCTTTGTATGGATGAATGTTCAAGGAAATATGTTGATGTACCTGTTAGAATAAAAGAGCTTGGTTTACTGAGCAAGGATGTTGGGTTTGATTTCAAACCAGGTGAAGAGAAGAAAGAAAAGGTAGCAATAATAGGTGCTGGTGCAAGTGGTCTTTCTTGTGCATGGCAACTTAGAAAATTTGGATATCAGGTAGATATTTATGAAAAGGATAAAGTAATTGGTGGTAAGTTAAAGCAGGTAATACCACCTGAGCGTTTAAATCAGGAGATTTTGGAGACAGAGCTAAAAAGAATTTTAAATACGGGAGTAAATGTTAAAACAGAAGTTAATGTAGATAAAGAACTTTTTGATAAACTTACAAAGGAGTATGATGCGGTAGTAATTGCTGTGGGTGCACATAATCCAGTAGTTTTACCAGTAGAAGGGCATGAAAGATTAGTCAAAGGGCTTGATTTTCTAAAAGCTGTAAATAGAGGGGAAAAACCAAAGATAGGGGAAAAAGTAGTTGTTATCGGTGCAGGAAATGCTGGAATGGATGTGGTGCTAACTGCATACAAACTTGGTGCAAAAGAGGTCGTGGCTCTTGATATACAAAAGCCAGCTGCTTTTGAAAAGGAGATTGAGGAAGCTAAAAAACTTGGTGCGAAAATATTATGGCCAGCTTACACTGAAAAGATTGATGAAAAGGGTGTTTATTTAAAAGATGGGCGATTTATTGAGGCTGATACTGTGATTGTGTCGATAGGTGATAGGCCAGATTTTTCATTTTTACCATCAGAATATCTTGATGAAAAAGGGAAAGCAAAGATTAATGAATTTTTGCAATCAGAAGTAAATAACAAGGTTTTTGTAGCTGGTGATGCTATAAAGTTGGGGCTTTTTACACACGCACTTGGTGATGGAAGAAAAATTGCTTTAAATATCGATAGAATGTTTAGAGGGTTACCTCTTGATGATTTCAAAAAAGCTCCAATGATTCCTCAAGATAAAGTTAAAAAGGAATATTATCCGCTTTTGAATCCAATGGCTGTAGCTGAAAAAGAGCCTGAATTTGAGAAAGATAGGTGTATGAGTTGTGGCTTTTGTAGAGATTGTGAAATGTGTAAAGATGTTTGTCCTGAACAGGCAATTGTGAGAATTCAAAATGATGATGGGACTTTTGAATATTATAGTGACCCTAATAAGTGTATTGGTTGTGGTATTTGTGCAGGAATATGTCCATGTGGTATTTGGACGATGGTTGATAATATAGAAAAATATTTAGAAGCATGATAATGCAGGGGTTATTCCCCTGTGTTCTTATTTAATATTTTATAAATATCAGGTAATTGTTTATAAAAGCTAATGCCTGCTACTCCATAGAAGCCTTTATTAACTATTAGATGAATATTTTGTTTGTTAATACCACCTAGTGCATAAACTTTTTTTTGTTTAGGTAAAGTGAAGTTTAATCCAAGTGGGGTTATTTTAAACTCTTTTTTAGTGAGAAATATAGGGCTTAAAGTAAAATAATCAGCAGGTACCGATTTAATTTCTTCTATACTATGGGCAGAGTAACCAACAGTTAAATCTGGAAAAGTTTTTTTTACTGTATCAGCTAGCAATGAAAGGTGGTTTAGATGTACCCCTCTTAATCCTAAAATATCAGCAATATCAGGGTATTCCGATACAATTATTTTTTCTCTTTCTATAAATTTAATAAGTTGACCAGCTATCTCATAACATTTTCGAAAGGGTTTATTTTTTATCCTAAGCCAAAAGATATCGACAAAAGGTGCTGTTTTTATTGCAATCTCTATTAATTTTTCTCCAAAGGTATTGTAATCTAAAATTTGTAAAATTTTTAGCATGATAGCAATTGCTCAAAAATTCTATTAAACGCACCACGGACAGTTTTTCTGGTACTTTGAAAATCAGATAAGATTTTTTCAAAGTTTTCTTTATTATAGCCAAAAAAAGTAGCAATTTTATAAAGCAATGTTGAATCTGAAGGGAGTTTGGAAGTAGATAAATTGTTATACACTCTTGTTAAGTTTTCTATATTTCTTAAAAATAGGTAAGAGTTGTGAAGAGCGTAAAAGTTTCTGCTTGAAAGGATATTTAGATCTTTTAAAAAGTGAAGGATATAATGCGTATTTGTTCCTTTTAATAGCTCAGATGTATGTGCGTATTTTAATTGGAGTGCTTGAGCAACAAACTCTATGTCAATTAATCCGCCATAACCTGACTTAAAATCATTCTTTGTGATTGGAGAACCTTTTTCCTTTTCTATCCTAAATCTCATCTCATATATTTCTTTAATTTCATCTTGAGTTATAGGGGAATTAAAAAGGATTTTTTCTTTAATCTTAAAAAAAGGTTCAGCCAATGATGAAGTATTGTTTATGACATCAGCTCTTAAAAGTGCTTGTTTTTCCCATGTCATAGAGCTTTTTTTGTGATACTCATCAAAAGATGACAAAGTTGTTACAAGAGTTCCGCTTGAGCCACTTGGTCTAAGCCTTAAATCAACTTTGTATAAGTATCCATTGTATGTTATTGTTGATAAATAATGGATAACTTTTTGGACTAGTTTTGAAAAAAATTCTTGATTAGTAATTTTGTTTGTTTTTGAATCAGTATATCCATTATCTTCATATAGTACAATCAAATCTAAATCAGAACCAAAGCTTATTTCAAAGCTACCAAGTTTTCCAAGCCCAAGAATTAAATAGTCAGAATTTTTTTTATCAGTAGTGATTGGATATCCATACTTAGATATTAATTTTTTAAAATTATTCTCAAAAGCAAGTAAAGTAAATGCTCTGGCGATGTTTGTTAAGGAATACATGGTTTGAACAATATTTATACTTTTGTTTAGATATAAATAGCCAATATTAAAAAGTAACTCTTTTTGTTTAATTCTAAGCAGTTCGTATTCTAATTCTTCATCAATATTTGGTTTAGAGATGATCTCTTTTAAACTTTCATAAATTTTTATCATTTCTATGTTTGGTGACATTGGGTCATATAAAAACTCTATTGTGTTAGGGTTATTTACGATTATTTCTGATAAGTGTTTACTCAATGAAAAAATTGTAATCAGCTTTTGAATCAATTGGGGATATTCCAAAATTAAGTCATAAATTAGATAGATAGAGGATTTCCTTAATAACAGTTTTTCAAAATAGCTTAGAATTTCATCAGGATTATCAAATTTACTGATTTCTGGTATTAATAGCTTAAAAATAGCTTTAATAATTTTTAATTCGCTAGCTTGCCTTTTTCGATATTTTGAGCCAGTAATTATATTTTTAATTATTTTTGTACATTTTTCGGGATTTGCAATATTTTTGCTTTTTAAATATAAAGCTATATCTTTTTCTGTCAGTTCTTCGTCAAAGAGTATTGCCGTTTCATCTGTTTTTGCTTCTTGTAATATTGAATTGAATAATTTGTTTACCTTGGTTGTAATCTCTAAATATTTCTTTTCAAACTCTTCTTTAGTTTTAAATCCGCATCTTTCTAAATAAAGATCAAAATTTTTACTGTTTTCGGGTACGGTATGTGTTTGAAACTCATTTTCAACTTGAGCCATGTGCTCTAATTTTCTTAGAAACCTATATGCTTCAGATAAAAATTTTGCATCTGATTCAGATAAAATATTGTTTGAGGCTAACTTTTCGATGGCTTTTAATGAGTTTCTTTCAACTATGTTTTGATTCTTGGGATAATTCAAAATCTGTAGAGCCTGAATTATAAATTCAATTTCTCTAATTCCACCAAATCCAAGTTTAACATTTTTTTCATTTCTACCCTTTAAATCAATTCTTCTTTGGATTTTCCCTTTTACATCTAATAAATCATTGATTAGTTTTGTATCAAGAGATCTTCTAAAAACAAAAGGTTTTACCATTTCTAAGAATCTATTACCCAGCTCTAAATCTCCAGCTACAGGGTTAGCTTTTAAAAGCATCATTCTTTCCCAGTTTTGACCATAAGCTTCGTAATAAACCTCATAACTCCTTAAAGGGAGCGCTAATTCCCCTTTTTCTCCATCTGGTCTCAAACGCAAATCAACTCTATAAACTATCCCTATTTCATTTCTATCAGAAAGATGATGGAATATCTCTTTACCCAACTTTACGAAAAATTCATGGTTTGATATAGGTTTTTCACCAGATGTTTTCCCTTTTTCACTACCATACACATAAATTATATCAATGTCAGAGCTAAAATTTAGCTCATAACCACCCAGTTTACCCAAGCCAATTATTGTAAAAGGGACAACATTACCTTCAGTATCGGTAGGCATTCCATGTATTTCACTTAACTTATTATAAGCATATTGATAAGCAATTTCTAGCACTGCTGATGCAAAAGATGATAAATGAAAAGTTATTTCTTCAATAGGTTTTTTTAAAATTAAATCATTATAAGTGATTATTAAATATTCTGTCATTTTAGAATGTCTTAAATAATTATCAAATTCTTGTTTTGACATAGATATAAAATCATTAATGTTAAGTGATTTTAAAATTTCGTTTTTGTCTCTAATTTTGCCTAAATGTGTTAAAGCAGACTCTAATTTTTCAGGATAAGACTGATAATAGTTGCATAAAAAAAGTGAGTGCTTGAATACATATTCTAATTCACTTCTTAATTTATTATTTTTTACATACTTAACTAACATATCTTGCATATTATTTTTCAAGGCTTTCTGGTATATATATCTTTACTATTGTACCTTTCCCTTTAGCGCTTTCAATATTCATAAAACCGTTTAATTCTCTAATTATTCTATTAACAAGTGTAAGCCCAAGCCCGTAACCATTCTTTTTGGTTGTAAAAAAAGGCTTAAAAATATTTTTTAAAGCTTCTTCATCTATCCCTGGGCCATCATCACTAAATGTAAATTTTACAAACATATTATCATTTATTGATTCTTTGTCTACAATGATTGTAATGTTTCCATTTTTATCACCGATTGCATCTTTGGAGTTTATAACAATATTCATAAAGGCCTGTGTCAATGTTGATTTTGAGCCTAAAATTTTTGAGTTTGTCATTAAATTAATATAGGTTATATCAATATGCTTAGGTAAGTATTGCCTTATAATTTGTAAAAACTCTTTCATCAAGTTATCAACATTTAATATTTTTAAAGAAGGTTTTTTATTATATGCTATAAGTAATAAATTATTTATATGATCACATGCAGAATTAACGATAGATTTAATGTTTTTTAAATAGTTGTTCAGGTTTTGTGGTTCATTTTCTATTAATTTAAAATAGATTTTTAAGTTGTTCAAAGTGTTTTTAAAGTCATGTGCTATTCCTGATGTTATAGTTGCGATTAACTCTTTTCTTTCAGAATTTTTGATTTTTTCCTGTAAAATTCTTTTTTCTGTTATATCATTCATAATAGTGATTACTTTATTTTCATCTTTGTCTAGTATAGAATTTATATGATAATAATTTTTATCATCAATATTTAATTCAAAATCATCTTTGATGTTTTTTTCTAAAGCTTCAATATGATCTTTTAAAATCTTTTTGTTTTTGATAATGGATGATAAATTTTTGTTTCTATCTAGACCATATTCTTTAGCTTTAAAATTGGTCTCAAGAATTTCTAAAGTATTTGGGTCAAATACTATAGCTGGTAGTGGTAAGTTATTAAATAAAGCTTCGTACTTTTGTCGTTCATGATCAATTTCTTTTACTCTTTTATTAATAATTTGTTCTAATTTTTTGTGAGAAGAAAGTAGATTGTAAACTATATAAGTACCAAAAAGGAAAACTACAAACAGCAGGATGAAAATAGAATAATTTATTTTAGTAAAATGCTCTTTTATGTAAAAATTTATTTGGGGTTTTAGTTCTTTTAATACCAAGTAATATTTTAAACCATAAATATTATAAGGGTAAGCCTGAAAAGCATTATTTAAATTTGGCTCATTTTCTAAATATATAACAATTTGACTACCTAAAATATCCTTAAACTTGTCACTAATAGTATGAAAAAAGCTATTTAGTGGCGATAGTTTTAATAAATAAAAGCTGTTATTGTTTGATATGTTCCCTTTAATGCCAATACATATATAATTTTTTATAGAAAAAGATAATGTTTCGTTGTTATAAATTTTCACTTTAATATATTTTGCCAATTTATTTTTTTTAGTTAAATCAATAAAAAAGTCTGCTATATCAGGGAAATTTAATATGGAAAAGCCATTAAATCCATCTTTATATGGAAAGGATGCTAATATATTCCCCTCATTAGAAATCATTAGTAAGAAAGAGTTATTATCATTTTTCTCTACAACAGAGATAAGCTCAGGTAATTTGTTTAGGTTATTTTTAAGCAAGTTAGATAATATATTTAATTTTTCAAATTCGTATTCAATTTTTTGCTCAATCTTGCTATTTATTTCAGTAAGTAGAATTTCGATATAATTTTGGTTATACTCTTTGATGAATGTGTATTCTTTTTTTTGTATCTGAAGGATTAATAAAAATGAAATAGTTATAAATATTAAAATTAAAATACCAGATAAAACAACTTTTTTTAGCATCTTATACTCAATATCAATTTACTGTTTTTGCATAAAGTAGAATGCTCAATGGTATCTTAATACCCAATATTTTTGCTCTTTTTGTGTTAACCGTTAATTCTGCTTTGGTGTATTTTATGGGGGGGATTTTTGTGATATTTTCTCCATTTAGCAATTTTTTTACTATTAATCCAGATTCTATTCCATGATTATAGCCACTTATTGCTACACCGATCAATGCTCCTCTTTTCACCATCCATTCTAAAAGGGTTATTTCGGGTAATCTATTGTGTTTCAATGTCCATTTCAGGACATCTGTATTTGCCATATAAGCCCCTTTGTCATCTTTAATTTTTGCACAAGTTAAAATAATCAATGTATCAAATTTGTTTTGAGCATCTAATACAGTCTTTTCCCATTCAGAAAAAGTCTCTATATTTTTAATTTTTATTGTCAAATCTTTATATTTTGAGGGGCATCTTTTTAGTGCAGATAAAGAACTCATGCTGGTATCAGACAGTAAGAGGGCTTTTTTGGCATGAGGGAAAATATCTTTTAATATTTCAAAGGTTTGTTCAAAATAAATATGCTCAAATACACCTGTTATATTTTTTACTTTATCAAGTTGGTAATACTCTTTTTCTCGGTTTATTCCAGCGAAAACAAGCAATTTATCTGTGTTAAAATATTTTTTGCAAATGTTTTCTAAAGCAAAGTCATCTAAGCAGACAATTATTTTTGATTTATTTTTGTTTATGTTGGATAATGTATGATTGACATTTGATTGGATTTCAGATGGTGCCCCCTTTTTTGCATTTAAATAATATATATCAACACTTTTGTTATCAATTATATTAAAAAAACCATTTTTAAAATCTTCTACCCATGGAAAACTTTTATGATAGCTTATTACCAAAGCTATATCTTTTGAGATTGCTAAATTTGGGAAAAAAGCAATCATTAAAAGGAAAATAATTGTATTTTTCATGTATATTAATTACGAAAAAATAAATATTTTGTCAATAAGTAATAGAACAATGTTTAGTTTAAAGCATTGTGAGGTTTTTTGCTATATTTTAAAACTGAAATTATTGCATCAGCACACATTTTGGCCATTTCTGCCCTAGTTTCTTCTGATGCACTACCTATATGAGGTAAAAGGATTACATTATCTTTATCAAAAAGTCCTTCGTGAATCTTAGGTTCAAACTCATAAACATCAAGTCCAGCACCTTTTATATAACCATTTTCAAGAGCGATAACAAGGTCATCCTCTTTTATAATGGGGCCTCTACCTATATTTATGATAAAGGATGTTCTTTTCATTTTTTTGAATACATCTAAATTAAATTTGTGATAATTATCATCATTTAATGGCGCAGTAATAACTAGGAAGTCAGATTGTGTTATCAGCTCCTCAAATGAGACATATTTTGCTCCCAATAATAGTTCACTTTGAAAATATCTATTTCTTGAATGATAAATAATATTCATCTCAAAACCTTTACAGCATCTTGCAAATGCTTGACCTATTCTCCCAAATCCAAAAACCCCCACGGTTTTTTTATACAAGTCAGTTCCAAGAAAGAGATTTGGTGTCCACCCTTTAAATTTCCTTTCTCTTGTAAACTTATCTGCTTCAACAACTCGTCTTGCTAGTGATATCATTAGGGCAAATCCCAACTCTGCAGTGGTTTCTGTTAATACATCAGGAGTATTACAAACAATAACCCCTTTTTTAGTAGCATATTCAACATCGATATTGTTATAACCAACAGCATAATTTGCTACAACTTTAAGATTTGGGGAATTGTCAAAAAGATTTTTATCAATTTTATCAGATAGCATGCAGATTAGTCCATCACAATCTTTAACCCTTTCAAGCAGTTCATCATAAGGGATAGGGGTGTTTTCTTCTCTGTAATCGATTTCAAAGTCTTTTAAATAGTTTTCTATATCAAATGGTAATTTTTGGGTTATAAGTACTTTCATTTGTATTTTTTCCTCCTGAACAAATCAGTCCTTTTAGAAATTATTCTATCGATAAAAAGGATACCATCAAGGTGATCAATCTCATGCTGCAGTAAAATTGCTTCAAAACCTTCTGCTTCAAAGGCTTGGGGTTCAAAATTTTCATCCAAAAATTGAACAACAACTTTTTCAGCTCTATTTACATTGCCAGTATAATCAGGAACACTCATACACCCTTCTCTAGATTGAACCAAACCTTCCCATTTTACTATTTCTGGATTAATTAATACTTTTTTCCCATGATGATTTTTACATTTTTTATTTTTTCCCGGATCTATTGCAATTATTCTCACAAGCTCACCTATCTGTGGAGCAGCAATACCTGTAGAGTGACTTGTGGCATCCATTGTATCTACAAGATCTTGAATTATTTTTTTTATATTTTCATTTATTTCTGTTACTTCCTTAGAAATTTCTTTTAAAATAGGGTTTGGATATGTCAATACATCTCTTACAGGCATTTATTACATCTCATAGGTTTCAATTTCTCTGATATTTATATCAATACCGATAGATTTTGCAATTTCTTTAAGCTCTTTATCCCAATTTTTATCAGAAATTGATTCAGGTATTATTACTTCTAACACCATTATGTAAACAGGTTTTTTATCAGACCCAGCAACTTTTGTCTGCAAATCAACTATATTTATATGTTTTTCAGCCAAAAAATTTGAAACAGTATAGACTATACCAGGTTTATCAGCTCCGTAAACTGAGATGATAAAGGTTTTGCCATCTGGTAATTTTTGAAATTTTTCAATCTTTCTAACACTTGTAGCCATACCAAGCTCTTTTACTAATGGTGCAAATTTCTTCTTTATTTCATTTACTTTATAATCTTTATCAGTACTTACTATAAGGATCATTGAAAAAAAGCCTTTTAGTAAAGTAGAAGAGGAGTCTTCAATGTTAAAATTGTTTTCATAAAGTATCTTAGAAACTTTAGCGACAATACCTGGTCTGTCTTCACTTATAAAGGTGAGAGCATAAAAGTTTTTTTTCATGTTAGTACTCCCTGTTTTGCTTTTATCAAAAATTTATCCATTATTTTGTTAGTATCAATATTAAGTTTTCTGGCATCGAGAGGAGCTAATATAGATTTGTAAGGTTTTTTAGTTATTAGGTTGTATTTTTTCAAATCAAATAGATAAGGCTCTCTCATCTTTCTTTTTTCATCGGTAATAACAAGTACTTTTGGCCTTGTGGGGTCTTCTTTTGACTGCTCAAATACTATACCCATTTCCCCTGTATCAAGTAAAACAAGAGTACCCACAGGGTAAATCCCTATTATTTCCATAAAAAATTTTACTAAAATTTTATTAAAATGCTTTTCCGACCATGAAAATAAAAGTTGTAAAGCTTTTGGAGGTATAAGTGCACCGTGATAAACCCTTTTAGATGTTATAGCATCATAAACATCAACAATTGAAACAATCTTTGCAAAAAGGGGTATTTCAGCTTCTTTAAAGCCGTTTGGGTATCCAGAGCCGTCAGCCCTTTCGTGATGTAAGTAGATTGCGTAAAGTGAATCTTCATTTAGGTTTTTATCATTTTTTAAAATTTCATAACCGTATTCTGGGTGTTTTTTCATAATATTAAATTCTTCATCTGTTAATTTCCCAGGTTTGTTTAGAATTTCATCAGGAATCTTCATTTTGCCTATGTCATGAAGTAAAGCACCCATGCCAAGATTTTTTAAACCAATCACGTCCATTCCATATCTTTTTCCAAGAACTATCGATAACACCCCCACATTTAGACTATGAACGAAGGTGTAATCATCAAAACTTTTTAATCTCGATAAAGTAACCACCAGATGAGGTTTTTTAAAGCAGGAGTCAACAAAAGTATCAACAATCTTTTGAGCCATTTCGGTATCAATAGATTTGCCTGCTCTGGCATCTAAATATAGTTGTTTAGTTATCTTTTTAGCTCGCTCATGTAATGATTTTAATTGTTCTATATCTTTTAATGTGGTGGTGTATTTTGTAATATCAAGCTTTTCTGCTTGTTGTATCACTTCGTTTTGTAATTGCTTATTTAAGCCAAAAAGATCATCAGCAATTTCATCGCTTTTTATAAAAACATTTTTAACGCCATAGTTTTTTAAAATATCTATAACTTTTAAATCAGTTACGGGCTTATTAAAAAAAGAAAGGTTTAGCCATGGCTTATCAGTCTTCAAGATTGTCACACCTAGTTTTATCTGGTCAACAGGTATTTTTATCATTTTAAAATATCCTTAACTTGACTTATCAAATCTTAATTTTATTATAAAGGATAGAAATGAAGTTTGCAAATGATAAATCTAATTTGCAAAAAATTGTCTTTGCTGTTATAATTGGCTAAAATTTGAGGTTTAAAATGTTTGAATATTTTTCAGAGAGAGCAAGAAGAGTAATTCTATACTCAAGAGAAGAAGCGGAAAAATTAATGAATACGCATATAGATACAGAGCACCTTCTTATCGGTTTGCTTAAAGATAAAGGAGGGTTGCCTGCAGAACTGTTTGAAAGAAGAGGGTTTGATACAGTTAGCCTGATAAAAGAGATTGAGAATATGACTGGCAGTGGCAAGAATTTGATGATTAAAGGGAGTATCCCTTTTAGCCCTCTAGCAAGAAGGGTGCTTGAGTATGCTGTTGAAGAAGCCAATCTACTAAATCATAAATATATTAACCCAGAGCACATCTTGCTGGGTTTGATGAAAGAGCATAGAGGTAAAGCTTTTACGATTTTAAAAAAGCTTGGCTTTGATATTGTAACGCTTAGAGATGAGATTAAAATGATGTCTAAAAATTTTAATAAAAAAGCACCCGTTGCTACACCTACAATAGATGAGTTTGGAAAAGATTTGACTGAAATGGCATTAAAGAATGAGCTTGACCCTGTCATTGGTCGAGAAATGGAGATTGAAAGGCTAATTCAGATTTTGGGAAGAAGAATAAAGAATAATGCCATTTTGATAGGTTTTCCCGGTGTTGGTAAGACAGCAATTGTAGAGGGGTTAGCTAAGAGGATAGCCAGTGGAGATGTTCCAGAAATTTTGAAAAATAAGAGATTGGTCTCTTTAGATCTAGGTACTATAGTTGCAGGGACAAAATATCGTGGCCAGTTTGAAGAGAGGATGAAAAACATTATCAAGGAGATTGAAGCATCAGGTAATATTATTGTTTTTATAGATGAAATACATACTATTATTGGTGCTGGTGCTGCAGAAGGGTCAATTGATGCATCAAATATGCTAAAGCCAGCTTTAGCAAGAGGGAAATTTCAATGCATTGGAGCTACAACATATAAAGAGTATAGAAAACATTTTGAAAAAGATGGCGCTTTAGAAAGAAGATTTCAAACAATTTCCGTAGAACCGCCTAACTCAGAAGAAACAGTAAAGATTTTAAAAGGGTTAAGAAAGTATTATGAAGACTTTCATAAAGTTTTAATCCCTGATGAGGTTATAAATGAAGTTGTGTACTTAACCGATAGGTATATTACTGATAGGTATCAGCCAGATAAAAGTATAGATGTTATTGATGAGGCAGCTAGTAAAATTAAATTAAAAAAGCAGACACTTCCACCTGATCTTGTCAAAATTAAAAACGAAATAGATAAGCTGAAGGAAAAAAGAGCAAAATTTTTTGGAACAAGCAACTTTTCAGAGATTGAAAAGTATTCAGAACTTATAGATAAAAAACTAAAAGAATTTAATGAAAAATATGAAGAATGGCAAAGTGGGATTGATTTGGAATGGCCAGTAATGACCATTGATGATGTGGCAGAAGTGGTTTCAGGGATTTCAGGTATCCCTGTTCAAAAGCTCAAAGAAGAGGATTCTGAAAAGGCTGCAAAAATTGATAAAGTTTTGAAAAAATATATTATAGGTCAAGATGAAGCTGTAGATTTAGTAGCAAAGTCTATTAAAAGAAGTTTTGCTGGTCTTAATAATCCAAATAAACCTATTGGCTCTTTTATATTTTTAGGACCCACTGGAGTAGGTAAAACAGAGTTATCTAAAAGGCTGGCTGAGACTATCTTTGGCTCTAAAGATGCTCTAATCAGAATTGATATGAGTGAATATATGGAGAAATTCAATGTCTCAAGGCTAATTGGTGCTCCACCTGGATATGTGGGTTATGATGAAGGTGGCAAGCTTACTGAAGAAGTGAGGAGAAAACCTTACTCTGTTGTTCTTTTTGATGAAATAGAAAAAGCTCATCCAGATGTGATGAATATACTCTTACAGATTTTAGATGAAGGTTTTGTTACAGATAGCCATGGATACAAAGTAAATTTTAAAAATACGATAATAATAATGACATCTAATCTTGGGACAAAATCATCCATTATAAATAAAAAGCTTGGATTTGGAGATTTTGATAATACTTATTTAGATTATGGAACTTTTAAAAAGAATTCTTTAAAAGAGTTGCAAGAGAGATTCCCACCAGAATTTATTAATAGAGTTGATGAAGTTATTGTTTTTAAACCTCTTACAAAGGAACAGTTGTTTGAAATAATTGATATACAAGTAGAGGAAATCAATGAGAGGTTGGCTAAGATAGGTAAAAGGATAGAAGTTACTGATGAGGCAAAAGAGATTTTATTGAGCAAAGATTACAACTATATGTATGGTGCAAGACCAATAAGGAGAATTTTGCAAAAATATATTGAAGATGCTCTTAGTGATTTATTATTACAGGGTAAATTTAAAAGGAGAAAAAATCTAAAGGTGATAGCTAAAGATGGAGAGCTTGTATTTAAATAAGAAAATTGTTGTAGTTGGGGCAGGAGCTATTGGCTCATTTTATGGAGGGTTATTAAAAGATGCAGGTTTTAATGTTACCTTGATATGTAGAGGGAAACATTTAGAAGCAATAAATAATAATGGGCTTTTAATAAGGAGCTTTAGCCTAGGTGAGAAAAGAATTAAAATAAAAGCTACAAATAAAGTAAATGATAAATTTGATATTGCTATCATTTCTACTAAATCTCAAGATACAGAAACTGCTTGTTTGATGTTGAAAGATAATCTTAATGAAGATGGTATAGTTGTTTCATTTCAAAATGGTGTTGATAATGTAAGAATACTAAAGAAATATTTCAGAGATGAGCAGATTGTTTTAGCATCTCTTTTTGTTGGTCTGAAAATTGATCCTCCAGGTGTTGTAAATCACTCAGCAGCAGGTAACATTACTTTTGGAGCTATAACAGAAAAGGGTAAAAAAAATGTAGAGATACTTGAGACTATTTTCAAAAAAGCAGGTTTCATCTACAATATTTCTGATGAGATAGAAAAAGTTTTGTGGAAAAAGCTACTTTGGAATATTGCTTTTAACCCTTTATCTGCACTGTTAGAGGCTACATGTGGCAAGATGGTTGCAGATCCTGAGATTAAAGATCTTATGAATAAGATGGTTATGGAAGGGGTTGAGGCTGCAAGGTTTGATGGTATTGAAATTGAAAAGGATTATTATGAAAATGTAGTGAACATGACAGAAAACTTAGAAAATTATAAAACAAGTATGTTGCAAGATATTGAAAAAGGGAAAAATCCTGAAATAGATGGTATCCTCTATCCAGTGATTTGGAGACATAGGGAAAATGGTAAAGAAGCTCATTATTGCGATACAGTATATAGAGCTTTAAAATTTAAATATGGGAAAAAATTTATCTATACTCCTAAGTTAACTGTTGATGTGATTGTTGAAAATAGTAAAGGTGAAATTCTGTTGATAGAAAGGAAAAATCCCCCTTTTGGATGGGCAATCCCTGGTGGATTCGTGGATTATGGTGAAAGGGTTGAAGATGCAGCAAAAAGGGAGCTTTTTGAAGAGACTAACATTAAGGTTGATAATATAGAATTGTTAGGTGTTTATTCAGATCCTACAAGGGATCCGAGAGGTCACACAGTGAGTATTGTTTATTATGCTAAATATGATGGAGATTTTAAAGCAAGTGATGATGCAAAAAATGCGAAATTCTTTTTGGTGGATGATCTACCAGAAAATATAGCATTTGATCACCGTGATATTATAAACGATTATGTAAAAATTAAAGCTAAAAATATATCAAAATAAAAAAATCAATACAAAAATATTGCTATTTTGCTTAATAAGTTTTAAAAGATAGCTGCATTGTGTTTAAAAAATGAGGTAGGTATGATAATTGCTCCTTCGATTTTAAGTGCAGACTTTTCAAGGTTGGGTGAAGAGATTAAATTGGTGGAAGAAGCTGGTGCTGACTGGATTCATATCGATGTGATGGATGGTAGGTTTGTTCCAAATATTACTATAGGCCCAGTTGTTGTTAAGTCTATTAGGAAAGTTACTAAACTACCTTTTGATGTGCATTTGATGATTGTTGAGCCAGAAAAATATATAGAAGATTTTGTTAAGGCTGGTGCTGATATTATTACTGTCCACGCTGAAGCTACAAACCATCTTCATAGATTGGTAGAAAATGTGAAAATGCTTGGTGTGAAAGCTGGGGTATCTATTAACCCAGCTACTTCACTTTCAACGATAGAAGAAATTTTACCTTTTATTGATATGGTGCTTGTGATGAGTGTAAACCCTGGCTTTGGTGGGCAAAAATTTATCGAAACTTCATTACAAAAGATAAGGCGCTTAAAAGAGATGATTAATAATGTCGGAAGAGATATTTTGATTGAGGTTGATGGTGGTGTAAACGATTCTAATGCGAAGCTATTAAGGGATGCAGGTTGTGATGTTTTGGTAGCTGGAAGCTACATTTTCGGATCTGATAATTATAAAGAAAAAATAGACTCTTTAAAATGAGAGGTGACAATGCATAAAAAGTATTTATTAGCACCTGGTCCAACAATGGTACCTGAAGAAGTACTTTTGGAAATGGCAAAGCCGATTATTCATCATAGAACAAGTGAGTTTTCAAATATTTTTGCTGAAGTAAGAGAAAAACTAAAGCCAGTTTTTGGTACAAAAAATGATTGCTTGCTCCTGTCAGGTAGTGGGACTGCTGCAATGGAAGCAGCTGTAGTAAACTGTTTTAGTAGTGGAGATAAGGTTATTGTTGTGAATGCAGGAAAATTTGGTAAAAGGTGGGTTGAGATTTGTAAGTCCTACGGACTGGAAGTCGTTTCAATAGATTTGGAATGGGGCAGGTCAGTAAAACCAGAGCAGGTTGAAGCAGCTTTAATAGCTAATCCTGATGCAAAAGGTGTTTTTATCCAGGCTAGTGAGACATCCACTACAGCATATCATCCTATAAAGGAAATTGGAAATCTCATTAAATTATTTGACAATACACTGTTTATTGTAGATGGGATTACTTCCGTTGGTGTAGTTGAAACTAAAATGGATGAATGGGGTATAGATGTTCTTGTAACAGGCTCCCAAAAAGCATTTATGCTGCCACCAGGCTTGTCAATTATAGCATTAAGTGATAAGGCGTGGAGCTTTGTGGAGAAATCTAATTTGCCAAAATATTATTTAAATCTTAAAAAAGAAAGAAAATCTCAAAGTGATAATACCACCGCATATACTCCTGCAGTTTCACTTATTATAGGCTTGAATAAAGTGCTTGATATGATGATGAATGAAGGGCTTGAAAATGTTTATGGTAGGCATGAACTTTGTGCACAGGCCACAAGAGAAGCTGTAAAAGCTTTAGGGTTTGAATTTCTTGCAAAAGATATACCATCAAATGCTGCTACAGGTTTCTATTTGCCAGAGGATATTGATGGCGGAAAATTTGTAAAATTTTTAAGAGAAAAAATGGGGGTTACTTTTGCTGGAGGGCAGGATCATTTAAAAGGTAAAATTGTTAGAATAAGCCATTTAGGTTATCATGATATCTTTGATACATTGACTGCAATTTCAGCATTAGAGCTTGGTTTAAAATATTTTGGGTATAAGTTTGATTTTGGTGCAGGTGTCAAAGCTGCTGAAGAAGTTATTTTTAACAATAAGGTTAGCAAATTATGAAATCACCCCTTGTAAGAGCTAAAAAACTTAATAAAGTTGTTTCTATTTTAACTGAGTATTTTGAAAATAATGGTTACTCTGAGGTTCAATTGCCTATATATGAATTTTATGATTTATTGGAAGGGGTCACTTGGGATTTTAAAGATGAAAACATAATCAGGTTTATCGATAGATACACAGGTAAATCTCTTGTTTTAAGGCCTGACTTTACTCCTCAGGCTTGTAGGTTTGTATCCCTTTATATGAAAGACTACCCTTTGCCGATAAGGATTTCTTACAAAGGTAGAATTTTTAGGAATGTCGATTTGAATAAAGGGTTAAAATCGGAAAAATATCAAGTAGGGTGTGAATTATTTGGTTTACAGGAGTTTTTGGGTGATATTGAAATTATCTTTTTAGCGTATAATTCATTGAAAAAAATAGGGTTAAAAAACTATAAGATAGTTTTAGGTGATAGTAACCTTGTTAATGAAATAATTAAAACATTTGGTAATAATCGAAGTGTTGTTAAATGTTTAAAAGAGAAAAATCTTGATGAACTTAAAAAGCTTTATAATGAAAAAAGTATATCAGAAAATGAGTATGTTCTTCTTTTGGCTATGATAAAGGGTTTTGGAGATAAGTTTGTATTAGATGAGGTTATAGAAAAAAGTTCTTTTAATGATAGATTACAACAAAGACTTATATATTTGAAAGATTTAATGGAAAATCTTATTAGTATTGGTGTAGAGGAAGGGGATATTATTTTTGATGCTACTGAAATGAGGGGATTTAATTATTATACAGGCATTAATTTTGATATAATAAACAGTAAGGGTGTTGTGATTGGTGGTGGCGGTAGATATGATAATTTGATGGAAAAATTTGATTGGCCATTGCAATCCTGTGGTTTTGCGCTTAATATTGAAGAGATTTTACAAGATATTGATTTTTTAGATAATAAACAAAAGTTTGATTACTTAGTGGTTGGAGAAAACTATTTTTTTAAAGCTTTAAATTTAAAGAATGATGGCTTTAAAGTACTTTGGATAAAAGATGAATTAGAAATTGAAAATATTATGAAGTTGTATGACTTTGAAAAAATTATAAAGTGAGGTAGTGAAAATGCCATGTTCAATAGTTTTAGGTGCCCAATGGGGCGATGAAGGTAAAGGGAAAGTTGTTGATATTTATACTGCTGAAAGCGATGTGGTGGTGAGATACCAAGGTGGGCATAATGCTGGTCACACAGTGGTAATTGATGGTGAACAGTATATTTTACATCTTATACCATCTGGTATTATGCATGAAGATAAAATTAATATAATAGGAAATGGTGTGGTAGTTGATCCTGAAGCTTTAATTCAGGAGATTGATGACTTAAAAAATAGAGGGATAAAGTTTGAAGGTAGGTTTTTCTTGAGCAAGAGGTCTCATCTTATTATGCCATATCATAAACTTTTTGATAAACAATCCGAACTCAAAAAAGGGTCAAAGAAGATAGGTACCACAGGTAGAGGTATTGGCCCAACTTATGCTGATAAAATGGCGAGAGTAGGGATAAGGGTTTGTGATCTATTTGATGATGAGGTTTTAAAAGAGAAGATATTTGACAATGTCTATGAAGTAAACAGGATTGCAGAAAAGATATACGGATTGGATAAGTTAGATCCAGGTGAAATCTATGATAAATATTTGGAATATGCAGATTATCTAAAACCTTATGTAGCAGAAACAAGCTATCTTATAAACAAATTTTATGATGAAGGTAAAAAGGTAATGATGGAGGGAGCTCAAGGAACATTGCTTGATGTTGACCATGGGACTTACCCTTATGTAACCTCAAGTAATGCAACAGCAGGTGGTGCATGTACTGGTACAGGGTTATCTCCTATTAAAATAAATAATGTTGTTGGTGTTATGAAGGCTTATACCACAAGAGTTGGTAGCGGCCCATTTCCTACTGAGTTAAATGACGATATGGGAGAAAGATTAAGAGAGGTTGGTGGTGAGTATGGAGCTACAACAGGTAGACCAAGAAGATGTGGCTGGCTTGATCTAGTAGCTGGTAAATACTCTGTTATGCTAAACGGTATTAAGTATATAGCTTTGACTAAACTTGATGTTTTGAGTGGTTTGGAAAAAATTAAAGTTTGTGTTGGTTATAAATATAATGGCAAAGTTTATGAAACTTTTCCTCCTGAAGTGAAGATCTTAGAAAATTGTGAGCCTGTTTATGAAGAATTTCCAGGATGGAGTGAAGATATAACAAAGGTTAGAAGTTATGATGATTTGCCTGAAAATGCTAAGAAATATGTAGAATTTATAAAGAGTTATTTAGGTGTTGAGTACTCGTTGATATCACTTGGGACAGATAGGGCAGAGACAATAATACTGAATAACATATTTTGATAAAAAAATGTTGACAAAAAAAATGAAGATTGTTATATAGTCTTTCGCTTTGATGCTCCCCGGTAGCTCAATCGGCAGAGCGGGTGGCTGTTAACCACTAGGTTGGCGGTTCGAGTCCGTCCCGGGGAGCCATTTAAATTTCCAAACTTATCCATAGAAATCCAAATATGTTATTTCCACCAGCATCTTATCAATATCTTTTTGTTCAATAAAGTCCAGCAAAATACGTTTATTTCCTCTTCCAAAATGAGTAACGAGATGAGTAACATTTTAAGTTACTCATCTAACAAAAACATCATTAATCTTACTATGAAATTTCTTTTTTTAAATTTTCATCAAAATACCTTAATTTCATATTGACCGTTCTTTTTATTAATTTGTAAAGATTGAAGGAGGAATGAAGTATGAAAAGAATAACTGATGCAAAGATAAGATCACTTAAGCCAAAGAAAAAAAATTACAGAGAAAATGTAGCTGAAAGACTTTTTATAGAAGTAAGGAGAAATGGGAAAAAATTTTGGCGTTATAGGTACAAAAATCGATGGTAAGTATACAATTTAATTTTGATTTTATAAAAATTTAAGCAGTTTTTATTGAATTGATGTTTGTTATATGTTTTAATATTGTATGAATACTGAATTATGGTGACAGATGGATATTAAAGTTGGCTCTATTATTAAAGCTCCGGGATGGAAGGAACCAGTAGAAGTAAAACTTTTTGAAAAGATTAATGATTCTTATTGTAAAATATTAGGCAGATTTATCTATTCAAATGAATTATTTGAAAGAACTCTTGCTATAAATGAATTACAAAATGCAGATGTTGAATCTGTTTTACTTGATTTTAGTTCAAACAGTGAAGATGTATTTTTAGCACTTGAAAATATTAGATATAGATATACTGCACTTTATGATCCTTTACTTGCAGTAAATACCTCAAAAGTAGATCCTTTACCTCACCAAATCGAAGCTGTTTATGGGTATGTTTTAAAACTTCCTCGTATAAGGTTTTTAATAGCAGATGATCCTGGTGCAGGTAAAACCATCATGGGTGGTTTAATTATAAAAGAATTAAAAATTAGAGGTTTGGTTGATAGAATTTTAATTGTTACTCCTGGACACCTAAAAGATCAATGGAGAAGAGAATTAAAAGAAAGATTTGAGGAAAAGTTTACAGTTGTAGATAGAACATTTATGGACTCAAAATATGGCGAAAATGTTTGGGATACTGAAAAGCAAATAATAACTTCAATTGATTTTGCAAAGCAAGATGATATCAGAAAGTCATTAGAGTTTACTCATTTTGATTTAATTATAGTGGATGAAGCACATAAAATGAGTGCATATCAATATGGAAACAAAACAACTAAAAGTAAAAGATATCGCCTTGGTGAAACTTTATCAAGTATTTCCGAGCATATGCTTTTTTTAACTGCAACACCTCATAAAGGTGACGTAGAAAATTTTAGATTATTTCTAGATTTATTAGAACCAGGGTTTTTTGCGACCTCAGACCTTTTAAAACAATCTATAACGAATAAAGAAAATCCTCTTTTTATAAGAAGATTAAAAGAAGACTTAAAAGATTTTGAAGGAAAACCATTATTTTTACCTAGAAATGTAAAAACAATAGCTTATAGTATAAAAAAAGAATCTCCAAATGAAATGAATCTTTATAGTAAATTATCTGAATATGTTTATAATCAATATAAGAAAGCAATGTCAAAAGATCATCAAAAAAGGTACATTACCTTTGCATTAGTTGTCCTTCAACGGCGATTTGCGTCAAGTGTTTATGCCTTATATAGATCACTTGAAAGAAGAAAAAAGCGTTTAGAAGAACTTTATAATGAAGTAGAAAATAATAAAAAGAGGGAAATAAAAAGTTCTTTATTACTTGATTTAGATGAAATTGATGATGTTACAGAAGAAGAAAAATGGAAAAAAGAAGAGCTTTTACTCACATTAAGTACAGCTGAAAATAAACAGGAATTAAGAAATGAAATTGCAATTATTGACGAATTATTATTGATCGCAAAAAATATTATTGAGAATGAAGATGAAATTAAGTTAAGAGAATTAAAATCTACTATGAATAAATTAAATGAGAAATTTCCTGGTAACAAAATTATTATATTCACAGAATCCAAAGATACCCTCGAATACTTGCAGAAGAAAATTCAAAAGTGGGGATATTCTGTGTGCACAATTCATGGAGGTATGAAACTCGAAGAAAGAATCACTATGGAAAAAATCTTTAAAAACGATAAACAGGTTTTAATTGCTACTGAAGCAGCTGGCGAAGGTATCAACCTCCAGTTTTGTAATTTAATGATTAATTATGACATACCATGGAATCCAAATCGCTTAGAACAAAGAATGGGTAGAATTCATAGATATGGCCAAAATAGAGAGGTGTTTATTTTTAATATGGTTAATAAAGATACCAGAGAGGGAGTTGTTTTAAAGAAATTATTTGAAAAGCTTGAGGAAATACGAAATGCTTTAGGAAGCGATAAAGTGTTTGATGTTATTTCTGAGGTGTTTGAAGATAGAAAATTATCTCAATTGCTAGTTGATGCTGCAGTAAATGCACGTAGCCAGGAAGAAATATTAAAAGAAATAGATATCAAAATAGATGAGGAATATATAAAGAGGGTAAAAGATAACCTGGGAGATACATTGGCAACAAGGTTTATAGATTATACAAGAATTAGAGAGCTTAGAGATAAAGCTTTAGAATATAAACTCATCCCAGAGTATACTGAAAACTATTTTTTGAAAGCTTTTGAAAAAGCAGGTGGTAAATATTCAAAAAGAAGAGATGGGTTTATAAATATTGAATCAGTCCCTTATGATTTAAAGCAAATTTCAAGAGATGAATATTTTATTAAAAAGTATGGACAAGTACTTTCATCTTATCGAAAAGTAACTTTTGATAAAGAAACAGCTTTTAAAAATCCTGATTCAGAATTTATTTCATTTGGACATCCATTATTTGAAGCTGTTTTAAAATGGGTTGAAAAAACTTATACGGATTCATTGAAGAAGGGAGCCGTTTTTATTGATCCAGATGGCAAACTTGATGGTACATTATTATTTTATGATGCAGAAGTTATAGATGGTAAAAACAATATTGTAGGGAAAAGACTGTTTACTTTTTTTATTGATTCAAGTTTAAACAATATAAAAGAAGTTAACCCTTCAATAATCTGGGATCTTGCTTTTAGCAAAAATCATTTAAATTGTTCAATAGATATAGAAAATATAAAATCAAAGGTTTCTCCAATACTTTTAGAAATAGTAGAAAAATATAAAAATGATCTACAAAAAGAAAGAGATCGTCAAACTGCTATAAAAGAAAAATATGGTGTAAAATCACTTCTGACACTAATAAAAAAACTGGATAATGATTTAGCCGAATTATATATACGAAAATCAGAAAAACATGAAAATGTTGATTTAGCAATTCGAAACAAAGAAGAAAGAAAAAGAAAATACGAAGAAGCTTTAAAAAAATTATCTGAAAATATCTTACACGAAAGATGCTTACAAATAGGAACTTATAACTTTATCGGTGCAGTAAAAGTAATTCCTAAAAATTTATTATTAGAAACAAATGATGAAATGGTTAGAGATGATTATATAGAAAAAATAGGTATGGATATAGCAATCGAATATGAAAAAGGAAATGGAAGAATACCTGAAGATGTTTCATCCGAAAATTTGGGGTTTGATATACGATCAAAAGTTAAAAAAGGTGATGAATATTTTATTGATCGATATATAGAGGTAAAAGCAAGGGCAAGGGAAGGTAAAATAGTACTTACTCAAAACGAATGGTTTAAAGCACAAAGATTTAAAGATAAGTATTATTTATATGTTGTATTAAATGCGGTTACAAATCCAGAGTTAATAATTATACAAAATCCAGTAGAAAATGTACAAGCTGAGAAAAAAGTAGAAGTTGTTAGATATATAATACCATTAAGCGAAATAAAAAAGATTTAATACGTAAATAAGTGTCACTTTTTAAGTATTTATGTGATAGCGTGACAATTGTAACTTATTGTGTTATAATGAGTTATTAAAACAAGGGGATGTTGAGTGTGACAAGTGGTTGATGAAAAGTTGATACTGAAAAGAAAAGAGATTTTAGAAGATTTGGGTGGTCTCCCAGAGCCCAAAGTAATAAATAAAGAATGGCTTTATTTATTAGAAGAGGAAACAAGAAATTCAATATTAGTAGAAGGCTACTTTATTTCTGAAAAAGAACTAAAAAATGTTTTATCAAAAAACCAACCTATGACAAGAGATGAAGAAGAAGCTTTTAACTATTTCAGGACAGCTTCGTTTGTTTATGAGCTTGCTTATGAAAATTATAATCAGAAAGAATTTTTATTTGGTATCCCATTAATAAGACAGATAAATAAAAGTCTTGGTAACAGTGGGGAGTTTAGAAAAGGGAAAGTTAAAATTACTGGAGCAAAGTTTAATCCTCCAGAAAATTATATAGAAAATTGGATTAGGATATTTGTAAATTTTGCTTTTGAAGTTGAAAGGAATTTTAATTTTGACCACCTATCCTTATTACATGCTTTTTTTGAGGAAATTCATCCTTTTATTGATGGTAATGGAAGAACAGGTAGAATAATATTAAATTATATTTTAATAAGTAAAGGGTATCCACTAATAATTATAAAAGGGGATGATGAAAATAAGCAGCTATATTATGAAGGGCTTGAAGAAATAGATGCACAAATATCTAATATTTTTGAAAATTATAAGAATAAACCGCCAGAAAAAAATGACATATTAAACAAACTTATAAATATAAAATCTAAAATTTTAAAAAGCCTAATTTTAGAAAGTTTAAAAGATAATCTGGATAGAATAATTATAGGGTTATTAGAAAGTCAGGGTAAAAAATTAGAATTGGTATCAGATCTATTATCTCAGATTGGCTATAGTTCATCAAGCTCTAGGCAGCTTATAAAAAGGGGGAAAATAATAGCAATAAAAAGAGATAATAAATGGCAATCTACTAAAGAAATTATTGATAAATTGTTATAGTAGAGGATGACAAAATGAAAGATAAGAGATTTATAGAATATTCATTTCCAATTAAAGAGGTAAGCGAGCAAGGTGCAAAGGAGAAAAATATTAGACATGGCCATATTTCAACCCTACATATTTGGTGGGCAAGGCGCCCTTTAGCAACAAGTAGAGCAACAAATTTTGCTTCACTGATTCCTGCTCCAAATGATAAAAAAGAATACGAAAATAAGAAAAATTTTATATCAGATTTATCAAAATGGGAAAACTCATTGAACAAAGAAATTATTGAAAAGGCCAGAGAATATATTTTAGCAGCAAACAATGAGATACCACCAAAAGTTTTAGACCCTTTTGGTGGAGGTGGTGCAATACCGCTTGAGGCTTTAAGGCTTGGTTGTGAAGTTTACAGCAATGACTACAATCCTGTTGCTGTATTAATTCAAAAATGCACCCTTGAATTTCCTCAAAAATATAAAGATAAAAAAGTTAAAGTAAAAAACAACCTGGGACTTTATGATGAAGAGCCAGCGTTGATTTATGATGTTGAGAAATGGGGAAATTATGTTTTAGAAGAAGCTAAAAAAGAGATTGGAAAGTTATATCCAAATGATGAAGATGGTTTTATACCTGTTGGTTATATATGGGCGAGAACAATTCCCTGTCAAAATCCAACTTGCGGAGCTGAAATTCCATTAATGCGTCAATTTTGGCTTGCAAATAAAAGTAATAAAAAGGTTTCTCTTTACCCTTATGTGGAAGGAAAAGAGGTTAAGTTTAAAATTGTTGGCGATGGATATGAGCCAATGCCTGACAATTTTGACCCATCAAAAGGAACAGTATCAAGAGCCATAGCAACCTGTTCTGTTTGTGGTGGAGTGGTAGAAGCAAATAAAACAAGAGAGCTTTTTAGAGAAGGAAAAGCTAAAGAGAGATTAATAGCTGTTGTTTTACACAAAGAAGGAGAACAGGGAAAAAGATACAGAATAGCAACCCAAAAGGATTTTGAAATTTTTAAAAAGGCTGAAAAGTATCTTGAAGAGAAAAGAAAAAAACTAATAGAAGAATGGGGAATAGACCCGGTTCCAGATGAGCCAATGAATCAAAATGACCCTACAACAGTAGCAGGGAGAGGATATGGATTTACTACTTGGGGACAACTTTTTAACTCCCGCCAAAAATTAGCTTTAATAACTTTTACTGAAAAAGTAAGAAATGCTTATAAAGAAATGATTAATGAAGGTTATGATGAAGAATATGCTAAAGCTGTTGTAAGTTATTTGGGGTTAGCAATTGATAAAATAGCAGTATATTCATCTACTTTTGGTTATTGGCATAATACACGAGAACTTGTTAACCCAGCTTTAGGAAAACAAGCTATTCAAATGACATGGGATTATGCAGAAACTAATTCTTTTGGTGGGAATGCTGATTTTTATTCTGCATTAAATTGGATAAAAAGATATTTAGAACATTTTACTAAAATTCCTGTTAATAAAAATAAAGTTGAAATTACTCATTCCTCAGCAACAAATTTACCTTATTCGGATAACTATTTTGATGCAGTTTTTACAGACCCACCTTATTATGACAATATAAATTATGCTGAATTATCTGATTTCTTTTATGTTTGGCTTAAAAGAAGCATAGGAGATTTATATCCAGATTTATTTATAACACCTTTAGTTCCAAAATCACAAGAAATAGTTGCAAACCCTTCAAGACAAGGAAATGTAAAGAAAGCAAAACAATTTTTTGAAGATATGCTGAAAAAATCATTTCAAGAAATATATAGAGTTTTAAAACCAGATGGAATAACTGTTATAGTTTATGCTCATAAATCAACAGAAGGTTGGGAAACATTAGTAAATTCTTTGTTAGATTCAGGATTAGTAATAACTGCGGCTTATCCATTAGATACAGAAATGATGAATAAAGTTAAAGCACATGGGACAGCTTCTTTAGCTTCATCTATTTACATAGTAGCCAGAAAAATAGAAAAAGAAGAAGTAGGATTTTACAACGATGTAAAAGAAGAACTAAAACAGTATCTTAATCAAAAACTTGACCTTTTGTGGAAAGAAGGAATTAGCGGAGCAGACTTTTTTATATCAGCTATCGGCTCTGCAATAGAAGTATTTGGAAGATACAAAAGTGTTATTGATTATAAAGGTAATGTTGTTAGAGCAGATAAGCTGCTGGATGATGTGCGGGAAATCGTGATTGATTATGCTATTAAAGAAATACTTCATAATGGTTTTGCAAATCAAATAAGCGATTTAACAAAGTTTTATATATTATGGCGGTTTAACTGGCAAGAAGCAAGAGTGCATTTTGATGAAGCAAGAAAATTGGCTCAAACAATAGGGATAAATCTTGAAGAGGAATGGAATAAGGGATTTATAAAAAAAGAAAAAGAATTTGTTAGACTTTTATCTGCAGATAAAAGAAAAATTGATGAAATAAAACCTAAAGATTTGATAGATGTTTTACATCTTACTTTAAAGCTTTGGGAAAAAAGCAAAACAGAAGAGTTAATTAAACTCCTATCGGAAACAGGATATGGGAAGTCGGATGTATTTTTTAGAGTAGCCCAAGCTATATCAGAGTGTCTGCCTCTTGATAGTAAAGAGAAAAAGCTTATAGATGGATTTTTAACCGGAAAAGAAAGAATTGTTAAACAGGTGTCTTCAGCTGAATCGAGCAAATTAAGATATATAAGTGTAGATGACTTGTTGAAAGATTTGGGAGGAGATTAAAATGAATGCTTTTCATACTATAGCAGTCCCTCATAGAGATATTTTAGAAGAGAATTTGCAAATGGATGTTTTTGCAGCTGATCTATGGAATGTTTATACCGGTAAAGCTCCGTTGGAATATCAGGACAGTGATGAGTTTTTCAAAAAAACATATTTAACTTATGGCCTTAAACAACTAATAGAAAATATTGAGAATAGAATACATGGTAAAGGTGGAAATCCTGTAATCCAATTGCATACGCCCTTTGGGGGAGGTAAAACTCACTCATTAATTGCTCTTTATCACAAGGCAAAAGAGTGGAATATTAAAACTTCTGTAATTGTAGGGACATTTCTTTCTGCTGAAGAAAAGATTTGGGAAATTATAGAAAGACAGCTGACTGGCAAAGTTGAAATATTAAAAGGTGATGCAGCACCTGGAAGAGCAAAACTTTCAGAAGTATTAAATAATTCTAAACCTGCTTTAATATTAATGGATGAACTTTTAGAATACATCACAAAGGCTACAACAATAAAAGTGGGTGATTCTAATCTTGCTTCGCAAACAATCGCTTTTATGCAGGAATTAACAGAAGAGATTAAATCTTTAAATAACATTGCATTAGTGATAACTTTACCATCAAGTCATCTAGAGCATTATGATGAAGTATCCGAAAAACTATTGCAGCAACTACAAAAATATATTGGTAGAGTAGAATCAATTTATTCACCAGTGCAAGATGATGAAGTTACTCACATAATTAGAAGAAGATTATTTTCAAAAATAGATGAAAGCAAATTAAAGAACGTAGTAGATCAAGTGGTAGATTTCTTTTATGATAATAATTTAATTCCAGAGGGTATTGAAAAATCTGAATATAAAAAAAGTTTTTTAACTTCTTATCCATTTTTGCCTGAAGTCATAGATGTTTTATATACAAGATGGGGAAGTTTTCCAAGCTTTCAACGGACAAGAGGTGTATTAAGACTTCTTGCTTTAGTGATAAATAGCAATAAACAAAGAAACGTTCCTTATTTATCGCTTGCAGATTTCAATTTAGCTTCCAGTGAAATAAGAAGAGAACTTATAAAACATATAGGTGCTCACTACGAAGGTGTTATTGCTACTGACATTGTAAATAAAAATAGTGGAGCTAAAAAAGTCGATAAAAAATTAGCGAGCAGTTATTCTGGTTTAATGCTTGGAACAAGAGTTGCAAACACTGTATTTATGTACTCTTTTTCAGGTGGTGATAAAAAAGGGGTAAGAAGAGATGAATTGAAAAGAGTTGCAATCACTTTAGATAATCCTGTAAGTGAAATTGTTGAAGTTTTAGAAGAGTTGAAAAATACGTTGTTTTATATGCAAGAAAAAGATGGCTTTTACTTTTTCTCAAACCAACCAAATTTAAATCAAGTGATAAATACTAAGATAGAAAATATTAATGAACATCATATTGAAAATTTAATTAAAGAAAAATTCACGAAATTGATATCTAATAAATTAAAGACTTATCTATGGACTACAGAATCAACAGATATAATTGATGATCAATCTTATAAACTTGTAATATTAAAAACAGCCGATGAAAATCTTATGAAATTTTTAATAGACAAAAAAGGGTCAACTCCCCGTATTTATAAAAATACAATATTCTTTTTAGTTCCATCAGAAAATGAGTTAAATATGCTTTATTCTCACGCAAGAAAACATTTAGCCTATAAAATGACTGTTGAAGATACAACTTTAAACTTGTCCTCTGAACAAAAAGATGAATTAAAAAGAAAAATTCAAGAAAGTGAAAGAAATTTTTATATGATGATTCGAAATGCTTATAGGTATGTTTATACCATAAAAAAAGATGGATTTCAGATGATAGATTTAGGAAGTTCAATTTTTGGTAATGAGAAAAAAGTTGATGAGGAAGTTTTTGAAACTTTAGAAGATAGGTCAGTTTTAATAAATGAAATATCTCCAATAGTATTAGAAAAAATCTACTTGAAGAATAATGATTATGTCAAACTTGAAGATGTGTATTCATCCAGTTTAAAAGTTCCAGGGGAAATAAGATTTATATCAAAAGATGTTTTGGTAAAAGCTACAAAGAAAGGTGTGAGAGAAGGCATATTTGGTGTCGGGGTTGTGTTTGGGAAAGATGTTGAATGTAAATATTTTAAGAATGAATTTGAAAATATTGATTTTGATTTATATATCATAAGAAAGGAGTTATGTGAGCAGCATAAGAGAGAAAAGTTAAGTGATCAAAGTTCTACTGACAACAAAACTCAAACTACTATAGATGCTACTTTTGAAAACGATAATGAAAGAAAAGAAGATATTTTTGATACTGAGAAAACAATTGATGATGTTACTTGTGTAGATTTAAAATTTAAGATACCTGCTGGGAAATTTTCAGAAATTATGAAGATGTTAATGTTCGTTAATAGCAAATTTAATGATATTGAGCTAACTATAAAAGCTACAAATGGAAATATAAGTAAAAACGAATTTGAAAATGTTATTATTGAAACTTTATTACAGTTAAATATCGAATTCGATAATAATTCCAGTTAAAGAATATATGATACATAAAGTTGATGAGTATAAGGTAGCTTAGTATTTTAAAGATGAATGGTAGTTAGAAACTAAAGAAAAAACATTGGGATCATATTTGATAATCTTAAAAAGTAAACTGGCTGAAGAGTATTTCTTATTACAGAAGGATAAAAAGCTAAATTCAATTAGTTACATTATAAATTATTTGTGTTAATGTGATTTTAGTATATAAAGATAAAGTATAACTGTCGTATCTTCTTAATATTTACTAAATTTAAATTTTTTAAACATTATTTTGTAATATTAGAACTTTATCTATTGTTTAACTTGTCAATCTTGATACTGTAATATATATTACAGTAATGACGGTTGCGTTAAGAGGGTAAAATGAAATTCTATAATAGGGAAAAAGAACTTGAATTATTGAAAAAAGCTGAACAGAACTCTTATGAAAGCTCATTTATGACTTTTATTGTAGGAAGAAGAAGAGTAGGTAAAACAAGGCTTATTAAAGAAGCTTTTAAAGGTAAAAAACTACTCTATTTTTTTGTAGCTAAAAAAAATGAAAAGTTATTGTGTGAGGAATATAAAGCAATAATTGAAAATGTGCTTGGTAAAAAAATCATAGGTCAAATAACTAAATTTAAAGAGATTTTTGAATATTTGATGAATATTGGTGAATCAGAACAAATTAATATTGCTATTGATGAATTTCAGGAATTTCAAACGATAAACCCTTCCGTATATTCAGATATGCAAAATATTTGGGATGAATATAAGCTTAAAAGCAAAGTTAATTTAGTATTGAGTGGCTCGATTTATTCTTTAATGTCAAAAATATTTGAAGATTCAAAAGAACCTTTGTTTGGCAGAGCTGATAGAAAGATTGTGTTAGAACCTTTTGATGTGAATACCTTAAAGGAGATTTATACTGATTATTCAATGCTTAATGCCAAAGATTTTGTATCGTTTTATGCTATTACAGGTGGCATGGCAAAATATATTGAAATTTTATGTAATGAAATGGCATTGAGTTTAGACAGGATGATAGATATGGTTTTTTGTGATGGCTCATTTTTCTTGGATGAAGGCAGAGAAGTATTGATAGGGGAATTTGGGAAAGATTATCATACCTATTTTTCCATATTATCTTTGATTGCTGGGTCTAAAACATCTCGCAGTGAAATTGAAAGTGTTTTAGAAAAAAGTGTTGGTGGTTTTTTGGAAAAACTAGAAAAAGATTATCGAATAATAAAGAGGGTTCAGCCTGTTTTTTCAAAACCTAATACTAGAAATGTAAAATATGAAATAATTGATAATTTTTTAAGTTTTTGGTTTACTTTCGTTTATAAAAACTTATCAGCAGTTGAAATAAAAAACTTTCATTATCTAAAAAAATATACAATAAAATATCTTGATCAATTTTTAGGAAAAAAGCTAGAAAAATACTTTAAAGAAAAGCTTGCATTAACGAATCAGTATTCAATGATTGGCTCATATTGGGATAAAAAGGGTGAAAATGAAATTGATATTGTTGCAGTAAATGAAATGGGAAAAAGAGCTTTAATAGCAGAAGTAAAACTAAATAAAAACAAAATAAATTTACAGAAATTAAAAGAAAAATCAAAAGATATTCTGAAATTTTTAAAAGGTTATGATATTGAATATAAAGGGTTTAGTTTAGAAGATGTTTAACATTTCAGCTTATAATATTTTAAATCAAATGAATATAAAAGTTTCAGTATATATTAAATTTAATGTACCTGGTTACATTTTGATTTGCCATTTTGCATTTTTGCCGCGGCCAGTGCTTTGAATTAAACCTCTTTTTGCTAAAGAGTATAAATGCTTTCTTATAATCTCTTTGTCAATATCAAGTTTTATTGAAAGGTCGCTTACTGATTGAGGTGCTTGCTTTAATTCACTTAAAATTTGAGAGATGATGTCGTCGTTATTAGTATAATATTCAATGGGTATTTCTTGAACGATGTTATGTTTAAATTCGTTTTTCAGTGCTGATATGGCAATAAAATATTGGGTTACCCAATATTCAGCCATTTTTCTGTTGCCGGCAAAAACTATTGGGAGTTTATTTACTTTAGCAAAAAGTTGGGGAATTAGTTTGGCAATCAAGCTTATAGAAATCTTATTTCCCACTTTTCTAGGGTTAAAAAAGTCGCTATAATTTGCTTCAACAACGAGAGCAGCATGAGGTAAGGATTGTAGTTCTAGTAATTTCATAATAAATAAATCAAAATTTGATAATTCTTTGCAAAAATTATTCAAAGTTTTCCTTTCAACAATTGCAACCAAATTTCCTAAACTATCTTCTAAAGCATAATCGCCTAATGGTAGATATCCAAATTTTACACTAAAACTAGGAAAATTATATGGATACTTTTCGTTTGATGATATTGTTATTGTAATATCTTTTTTATTTACTTTAGGGATATAAACGTTTTTTAGTTTTCTTTCTGTTATCCCTCTTTGTGTCCTAAAAAAGATTTGAGTGTATGTGCCTTCTTTATTTTTATATTTTTTCTCTAAGAAAAGAAATTCGCATCTTTTTTTAGTGTTTCTTTTTAGAGTAATGCTTATTTTTGAGCCAAATTTTTTAAAATTATTAATTTCAACTTCTTCGATGATTTCATTATTATTTACAGAAAATGGTTCTTCATTTTTTAGACAAAATATATGCCCTTTTTCTCCTGGCCATTTATCTTGTAAGAGTAGTGATAGAATTGTGTTGCTCCCTTTTGTAATAAAAAGTTTATAAGGGAACGACTTGCTTTTTGATTTTGTAATTACCCATTTTAAATTGTTATCTTTATGAAGCATAAAAAAAGTATAATCAAAAAGTTATAATATGCAACATCGAAGAATTTATTTTATATAGGGATGATTTTGTTTTTATCGAGGATTTCTTTGTATTTTTTGATGTTTGTTTTTTCCCAGTTTTGTTTGATGTAAAGTAGATCATCTTTGTTTATAAAATTAATATTATCAGCTATTTCGGTTAAAATTTCCACTAACTTGTAGAATTCTCTTTTGAGCTCTAAATAAAGCTGCATTAGTTCTAATTTTGAGCGATATTGGCCATAAGTGTTTGCAAGTTCTTTATAAGAGCTTTTCCCCATTTTTATGTAATAATCGATTGATACAAGTTTATTTTTTATCGAGTCAGGATATAAACCTGATAATAAAAGTGAAAAATCTCCAGCAAGCTTTAATAGCCTGATTTTCTCAAAAATATTCTGATGAAAAGCTTCCATAAAAATTTCAGCAATTGCTTTTTCTTTTAAAATTTCATTATTTAATAGTTCATTGCTGTATGTAAGTTTTTTTAAAAGATTTAGAATATATATTTTTGAATACTCTGATAATGTCTTGGATATACTTTTTTCAGCAGATTCTATAAGTTCGTAAAAAAGCTCATCTAAATTAGTTTTTTTTGTCATTTACATCCTCCCCAAATTATCTATATATAATTTATCGACCATAAAATAAAATTTTCAATACAATTATTTAAAAAACTGATATAAATATGAATAGAAAAATTATATTAATGAGGTGTTTATGGATTATTTAAGTTTGATGGATAGGGTTAATTTACAGCCCAATCCAAAAGCACATAAATTAATCGGCGAGCTGTTTTTAAAACCTATTTATAAACTTAGGAAATTAAATATAGTGTTGGAAGGGTTAGAAAATATACCTGATGAGCCTGTTGTTTTTGTGATGAATCACACGGATAGATTTAATTATTTCCCATTTCAGTATCAACTACATTTGTTGAGGGGTAAAATAAAATGCCCCTATACTGCACCTTGGGTGAAACTTAAGTATTATGAAAGTAAGTTTCTTACTATGATTTTCAACTGGGGTGGTTGTCTTCCCATGCCATCTAAAGGGTACTTGATTGTTAAAGATTTGAGGCAAGAGTTTAAGAATGATAAAAAATTAATTGCTAAATACTATCCAATATTAAAAGATTATGTTGATGGTAAACTATCTAATGATGCATTGTTTGATGATGAAAACTTAAAAAATTTTATAAATAAATATGAGAATTATCGAGAAAGGGTTAACAGTTATTTTGAAAAATTGATGAAACGAGCTTTCGAATTATGTTATGACGCAGTACATAATAAACAATTAAATCTTTTGATTTTCCCTGAAGGGACTAGATCGAAAAGATTACTTGAAGGTAAGGTTGGTGCTGCACAATTTTCTGTGGCACTGAAGAGTCCAATAGTTCCTGTTGGTTGCAATGGCAGTGATAAAGCACATACTCGCAATATTCCTTGGGTAGAAAAAAATAAAACTGTTGTCTATAGAATAGGTGAGCCTATTTATCTACATAAAATGGATAAGTTTCAAAATTTAGATAAGTTTATACCATTTACAGAAAGCGCAAATAAATATTATGCATTATTTAAAGAGGGGATTGATTTTGTTATGCAAAAGCTTGCAGATTTGCTTGATGAAGAGTATAAACCTTCTGGGGAAAAAACGGGCAGAGATCTTGATAAGTTTATTCTAAAATAAATAAATTTTTAAAAAAATAACTTGACATAAATTGGCTCAATTTTATATTAACATTAGCACTCAAAAGTTGAGAGTGCTAACAAACGAGGAAAGATTATGGATAGGCTGGATGAAAGAGAAGAGATAGTTTTAAAAATTATTGTTGATGAGTATATAAATAGTAGCGAACCAGTGGGCTCTAGGCTTGTATCAAAAGTTGGGCCATTGAAGTTGAGCCCTGCTTCTATTAGAAATATAATGAGTGATTTGGAGGAAAAAGGCTATATTTATCAACCTCATACATCTGCTGGTCGTGTTCCTACGGATCTTGGATATAGGTATTATATTGATAAATTTGTAACCATATCATCAGATAATATTAAATCAGATATAATTAAAATTACTGGTGATCTGGAAACAAAGAACATTAAGTTATTGTTTAAAGAGGTAACAAGACAGCTTAGCAAATTAACTCATTCGGTAGGTTTTGTAGTATCTCCAAAGACTGGTTCATTATTTTTAAAACATTTGGAATTTTTAAAACTGAATAGATATGATGTATTGGCAATATTAGTTACGAAAACAGGTATTGTTCAAAATGTAATTTTACATTTAGATGTTGATATCCCTGATAATGTCTTACAAAGAATAAGCAATTATATTAATGAAAATTTTGAAGGGGAGTCGCTTGTAGAGGTTAGAGAAAAGCTTTTTAGGGAAATTGAAAGAGAAAAACAATTGTTTGATAATTTTGTAACATCTATAAAAAATTATCTTCCAAAAGTGTTTGATTTAGAAGGGCTTGAAGATGATTTTTATTATGACGGGACAAGTAATATCTTGGATTTACCTGAGTTTTCAGATG
This sequence comes from Deferribacter thermophilus, assembly GCF_049472675.1. Taxonomy (NCBI): domain Bacteria; kingdom Pseudomonadati; phylum Deferribacterota; class Deferribacteres; order Deferribacterales; family Deferribacteraceae; genus Deferribacter; species Deferribacter thermophilus. The sequence continues at coordinate 187,043 of NZ_JAPNXM010000003.1, read as the reverse complement.
TGAGTAAGTTAAAGGACTTTTTGAAAACTTTTGAGGAAAAAACTCTTATTTATAAAATTGTTGATAAATGTCTAGAGTCGGATGGTGTTCAGATATTTATTGGTTCTGAAATAGGTGAACCAAATAGTGATGTAGGTTTGGTTGTAAAACCTTATAAAAGGTCTGGAAAGGTTTTAGGGACACTTGGGATTATTGGTCCAAAAAGGATGAAATATCCAAAAGTTGTTCCGATTGTGGATTATACTGCAAACTTAATTAGTGAGGTTATAGAAAGATTAGGAGGTAGTGATGAGTAAAAAAAAGGTCAAGATTAATAAAGAGGCGGAAGAAAAAAATGAAATAAAAAATAAAGAAGAGAATGTTGAGGAGAAAAATATAACAGATGAAGAGAGCAAAAACAATATAGAAAACAATACAAGTGAGCATAGTAATAAAGATGAAAAGGATGAGAAAATAAAGCAATTAGAAGATGAGATTTCTAAATTAAAAGAAGAGTTAAAATCTAAAGATGATAAAATATTAAGATTATCCGCAGAATTAGATAATTTTAGAAAAAGGTTGATGAAAGAAACCGAAGAAAAATTAAAGTATGCAAACCAAGTTTTATTGGAAAACCTATTACCAGTAATAGATCATTTGGAAATGGCTTTAATGCATGTAAATCCCGATGCTTCTGTAGAATCAATTAAGCAGGGGGTTGAGTTAACTTTGAAACAACTTAAAGATACTTTGGCAAAATTTGGATTAAAAGAGATAGAATTAAATGTGGGGGATAACTTTGATCCTAATTATCATGAGGCTTTGATGTTAGATAATAAGGATAATTTTGAAAACAATCAGGTAACTCAAATTTTACAAAAAGGGTATATTTTGCATGATAGGGTCATTAGACCCTCAAAGGTTTCAGTTAATAAAAAAGAGAATAAAAATAATGATATAAAGGAGGAAGAAAATGAGTAAAGGAAAAGTAATAGGTATTGACCTAGGTACAACTAACTCTGTAGTCGCAATCATGGAGGGTGGTCAGCCTAAAGTTATTATAAATGCTGAAGGGATGACAACCACTCCATCAGTAGTTGCTTTTACTGATAGCGGTGAAAGACTTGTGGGTTTACTTGCAAAAAGACAGGCTGTAACAAACCCAGAGAATACAATCTTTTCAGTTAAAAGATTGATTGGTAGAAAAATTGATGACCCACAAGTAAAAAAAGCTCAACAGATTTTACCTTATAAAATTGTTCCATCAAACAACAATGATGCATGGGTAGAAGTAAGAGGTAAAAAATATTCTCCACCTGAAATATCTGCTATGGTTTTACAAAAACTTAAAAAGACAGCAGAAGATTATTTGGGTGAACCAGTTACAGATGCTGTAATTACTGTTCCAGCTTACTTTAATGATGCTCAGCGTCAGGCTACTAAGGATGCTGGTAAAATTGCAGGTTTGAATGTATTGAGAATAATAAATGAGCCAACAGCTGCAGCACTTGCTTATGGTCTCGATAAGAAAAAAGATGAAAAGATAGCTGTTTATGACTTGGGTGGTGGTACATTTGATATCTCTATACTTGAAATAGGGGATGGTGTATTCGAAGTTAAATCTACAAACGGTGATACTTTCCTTGGTGGTGATGATTTTGATAACAGGATTGTTGAATGGTTGATAGAGGAGTTTAAGAAAGAAACAGGGATCGATTTATCTCAAGATAAAATGGCTTTACAGAGATTAAAAGAAGCTGCTGAAAAAGCAAAACATGAGCTATCTACTGCCTTAGAGACAGAGATAAACTTACCATTTATCACTGCTGATGCTTCAGGTCCTAAACATTTGATTAAGAAACTTAGTAGAGCAAAATTAGAATCATTAGTAATGGACTTGGTTGAAAGGACTTTAGAGCCTTGTAAAAAAGCTTTAGAAGATGCAGGTTTAACCCCTTCTGATATAGACGAGGTTATTTTAGTTGGTGGTATGACAAGGATGCCACTTGTTCAGCAAAAGGTAAAAGAGTTCTTTGGTAAAGAACCACACAAAGGTATTAACCCTGATGAGGTTGTTGCTATCGGTGCAGCTATTCAGGGTGCAGTATTGAAAGGGGATATTAAGGATGTGTTGTTACTTGATGTGACACCACTTTCTCTTGGTATTGAAACACTTGGTGGCGTAATGACAAAAATTATCCCAAGGAACACTACGATACCAACTAAGAAAAGTCAGATTTTTACTACAGCAGCTGATAATCAAACATCTGTTACAATCCATGTATTACAGGGTGAGCGTGAGCTTGCAAAGGATAATAAATCTATTGGTAGATTTGAGCTTGTTGGTATTCCACCAGCTCCAAGGGGTGTGCCACAGATTGAGGTTACTTTTGATATAGATGCAAACGGTATTTTGAGTGTATCAGCAAAAGATTTAGGTACAGGTAAGGAACAATCTATAAGAATTACACCAAGTAGTGGTTTGACTGAAGAAGAAATTGAAAGAATGATTAAAGAAGCTGAAATGCATGCTGAAGAGGATAAGAAGAAGAGAGAGCTTGTAGAGTTGAGAAACCAGGCTGATACTTTGATATATTCTACTGAAAAATCTTTAAAAGAGCATGGAGATAAAGTAGATGCTGCAACTAAAGAGGAGATTGAAAAGGCTCTTGATGAATTGAAAAAAGTTCAAAGTGGAGAAGATGCAAATGCTATAAAAGCAGCTATTGATAAATTAACTTCTGTTTCTCACAAACTTGCTGAAGCAATTTATAAATCTACAGCTGGAGCTGCAAGTGGAGCTGAAGGAGCTCAGACTGATGCTGGTGCACAATCAAATCAGGCTGATACTGGCTCTGATAGCTCAAAACAAGAGGATGTTGTAGATGCTGATTACGAAGAAGTAAAGGATGACAATAATAAATAATCGATTTTAAAATATAAAATACTAGAAGGGGTGTGTTAGCACCCCTTTTTTTTATAAATTGCTTTACTAAATATATCTAATTGAGTATTAAGGTTGATAGAATATAAATTCTTATAAATATATAAACGGTTGCTTAGCTTTTTAGTGATGAGTTTGGGCTGTTTTTTGTGAGTATTTGTTAGATATAAGCAATTTTTTTAAAACAGGAGGTTTGGGGTTGGCTAAAGATTATTATGAGTTGTTAGGTGTGCATAGAAATGCTACAGAGATAGAGATAAAAAAAGCTTACAGAAAACTTGCGCTAAAGTATCACCCTGATAGAAATCCTGGAGATAAAGAGGCTGAAGAAAAATTTAGAGAGATTACAGAAGCTTATCAGGTGCTTATTGACCCTCAAAAAAGAGCTCAATATGATCAATTCGGAAGAGTTTTTGATGATTCATCTGCAGGAGGGGATTTCTCTTCTACAATTTTTGATGATTTCTTTGATGATATTTTTGAAGGGTTTTTTGGTTTTAGTCGTAGTGGGAGAAGAAGAGAGAGACCTACAAGGGGGAGTGATTTAGAAATAGATATAGAGATAGAGTTTGAAGAAGCAGTATTTGGGGTAAGCAAAACAATTGAAATTAGCAAAGAAGATGTTTGTAGCCGATGTGATGGTTCAGGTGCTGAGCCAGGAGGTAAAGTAACCTGTCCTACTTGTCATGGCAGAGGTCAGTTTGTTCAGAGACAAGGGTTTTTTACTGTATCTACCACATGCCATCGGTGCAACGGTTTGGGAAAAATTATTAAAGAGGTTTGTAAAGAGTGTAATGGTAAAGGTGTGAAATATAACAAAAAGAGTATCAGTGTAAATATCCCTCCAGGGGTGGATAATGGGATGACTCTCAGGGTTTCTGGCGAGGGTAATTCTGGTAGATATGGTGGCCCAAGTGGCGATCTTTTTGTGAATATTCATGTAAAACCTCATAAATATTTTAAAAGAAAAGGGAACGATATTTATTTAGATGTGCCCATCCCATTTACTGATGCAATATTAGGTACAAAAATCACTATCCCGACTTTGAAAGGGGAAAAGGAGTTAGAAATAAAACCTGGTACACAGCCTAATGATACAATTGTTTTAAAAGGGTATGGTATCCCTGAAGTTAAAGGGTATGGTGTTGGTAATATGATTGTAAATTTAAAGGTAGTTTTGCCAAAGAAATTGACAAAAGAGGAGAAAAAGCTGATAACGGAGTTTAAAAGGGTATCAAAAAATAGTTATTTGAAAGATGATAAAAATTTATGGGAAAAGTTTAAAAACTTTTTTAAGATATGAATTATATTAAAAAATTTAGATTTTTAATTGCTGCTGGTATTTTTTTAAGTATATTGATTTTTAGTCTACATATTTATTCATCTTTAAACACTCTCAATTCTATAAAATCAAACATAATAGAGCTTGGTAAATTTATTGTTAGTTCTTTTGAAGTAAGTAATAGGTTTTTATTTTTTAATAATGAATTTGGTAGAAAAAGATATGAAGAGTTTATAAAAGAGTTTGCATCAAACAAATCCATCGATAACCTTGTGATCTATAATGAAAAAGGGGATATTTTGTTTAGTGGTAAAAATGGTGCAGTAGATTTTGAAAAATTATTCCCAAATTCTATTCAAATTTTAGAGAACGATAAAAATTTTATAATTTATTATCAAATGGAAAGAAGTTTTGGTATGGGGATGATGGGGATGATGCACATGATGAGAGGTTTTAGGCCTCCTCCTCGAGAGCATGTGTATTATTTGGCGCTTTTCTTAAATAAAAGTTCTTATAATGATTTCAAAAAGAAGATGTTTTCAGATTTGTTCCAAATGATTATTCTCTATATTTTTATGATTTTGATTTTGATGTATGCATATAGATATTTTAAATTATATGCTGAGTTGTTAGATAAAATGAGCAAAATTGAAAAAAATGCTGAAATGGGTAAATTTTCTAATTTGTTAGCCCATGAAATTAAAAACCCTTTAAGTTCTATTTCTGGATTAATGGAATATTTATTAGACAATGAGGATGTAGACTATAAAAAGGATATTTTGCAGCGGATTAAAAATGAGCTAAAAAGATTGAATGATATGGTAAATGATTTTTTAACTTATGGTAGAGAATTGCAGCTTAATTTAGAAGAAGTTGATTTATTGGAAGTAATCAAAAATGTAATAGCGATGTTGAAGTATGATATCGAAAATAATAAAGTAAGAGTAGATGTTGATGGAAAAAGCTTTATTGCAAAAGTTGATAAAGATAGAATGGTGCAGATTTTTATGAACCTTTTATTAAACGCAATTGATGCTTCAAAACCTAATGATGTTGTAAGAGTTATATTTGAAGGTAGGAAGATTAAAATAGTTAATAATACTTATGAAAAGGTTGATCCAAATAAAATCTTTGAGCCATTTTATACGACAAAATCAAAAGGGAGTGGGTTGGGACTTCCTATAGTAAAAAAAATTATGGAGTTTCATGGGTATAAAGTATATTTAGAAAAAACTGACCCTTTTACAATAGTGTTGGATTTTAGAGATGGAAGATAAAAAAAGAGTACTAATAGTTGATGATGAAGAAAATCACAGATTTATGATAAGGCTTCATCTTGAAAAGGATTATTATATATTTGAGGCTAAAAACGGCTTAGAGGCTTTGAATATATTAGATGAAGAAAATGTTGATCTGATTTTGTTAGATATAAAAATGGATGTTATGGATGGCCTGACATTTTTAGCTCATTTAAGAAAAAAAAGTGTGGATATACCAGTTATTGTTATTTCTGCATTTAATAATGTTAGGACTGCAGTAGAGTCAATGAAACTGGGCGCTTTGGATTATATTACAAAGCCAGTAGATATCGAGCAGTTGAAATCCCAAATTAAAAATTTATTGAATAAAAAAGTAGATAAAAATGAAAGTTATTTAGATGATTATATATACGATGGTGTTTATTCAAAAGATGGATTGGGAAAGATAATCGAGGTATTAAAGCTTGTTGCTCCTACGGATGCAACGGTATTAATTATGGGTGAGTCTGGTACAGGAAAAGAGCTTGTTGCAAGGTCAATACATCAAAATTCTCCAAGGAAAGATAAACCGTTTTTAGCAGTAAATTGTGCTGCCCTGAATGAAAATTTGATAGAGAGTGAGTTATTTGGTCATGAAAAGGGGGCTTTTACTGGTGCTGATAAAAGTAAGTTGGGCAAATTTGAGTTAGCAAATGGTGGTACACTATTCTTAGATGAAGTGGGTGAATTGCCATTGGTTACCCAAGCAAAACTTTTGAGAGTTCTTCAAGAGGGAACTTTTGAAAGGGTTGGTGGAACTAAGACAATTAAAACAGATGTAAGAATAATAGCTGCCACTAACAGAGATCTTGAAAAAATGGTATCTGATGGTGAATTTAGAGAAGATCTTTATTATAGATTAAATGTTTTCCCAATAAAACTACCACCTTTAAGGGAAAGGAAAGACGAAATCCCTTTGTTATTAGATTATTTTATTAAAAAATATAGTCAGAAGTTTCAAAAAATAGTTAAAAATTATGATAAAGGTTTTTTAGATAAATTAATGATGTATGATTTCCCTGGAAATATTAGGGAGCTTGAAAATATTGTGGAGAGAAGCATTATTTTAGCAAGAGGGGAAATATTGACTGCAGAGTTGCTACCCCCTTTAAAAAATTCTAGTGTTCAGGTTTCGGATACTGTAAAAAATATGAGAGAGCATGAAATAGAGGCTATTAAAAAGGCTTTAAAGGAGACTGGGGGTAATAAAACTAAAGCTGCAAAAATACTTGGTATATCGAGGAAAACACTGCATAATAAATTAAAAGAATACAATATAGAGGTGTAAAGTGAGTAAAAAACTTTGGGGTGGTAGGTTTGAGTTACCAACAGATAAATTTGTAGATGAATTTAATGCTTCGATCCATTTTGATAAGAGATTGTACAGATACGATATTAAGGGGAGTTTAGCTCATGTTGAGATGCTTGCAAAGCAGGGGATAATTCATCCTAATGAGGCAGAGATTATAAAAAGTGGCTTGTTACAGATACTTGATGAGATAGAGGAAGGTAAATTTGAATTTAAAACAGAGCAAGAAGATATTCATATGGCAATTGAAAGTAGGTTAAAAGAGATTGTAGGTGATGTTGGTGGTAAACTCCATACTGCAAGAAGTAGAAATGATCAGGTGGCTGTAGATTTTAGGATGTATATGAAAGATATGGTGGATGAAATAAGAAAGTATTTGAAAGAGCTAATGGAGACAATCTTAAAAAAGGCTGAAGAGAATATGGATGTTGTAATGCCAGGTTTTACACATTTGCAGACAGCCCAACCGATTTTGTTTGGACATTATATGATGGCATATTTTCAAATGTTTAAAAGGGATTATGAACGCTTTTCTGATGCATATAGAAGGCTTGATGAAAACCCCCTTGGCTCATGTGCTCTTGCAGGGACAACTTTTCCGATTGATAGATTTTTTACTACAGAGCTATTAGGCTTTAAAAAACCTACCGAAAATAGTCTTGACTCTGTTAGTGATAGGGATTTTGCTCTTGAGATTTTATCTGCAGCTTCAATATGTCAGATGCATTTAAGTAGAATTAGTGAGGAGTTGATTATTTATATGACTAGCGAATTCAATTTTATTGAATTGTCAGATGATTATTGTACTGGCAGTAGTATAATGCCACAGAAGAAAAACCCAGATGTGGCTGAGCTGATAAGAGGGAAAACGGGAAATATTTATGGTAGCATGATATCACTTTTTACTACTATGAAAGCATTACCCTTGGCTTACAATAAGGATATGCAAGAAGATAAACAACCTGTCTTTAGAGCAATTGATGATTTGATCGGAAGTTTAAAAATAATGTCACCTATGATTAATAAGATGAAATTAAATAAGGAAAATATGTTGAAAGCTGCTTCTAAAGGTTATTCCACTGCTACAGAGCTTGCAGATTACCTAGTTAGAAAAGGTATCCCCTTTAGAGATGCTCATTTTATTGTGGGGCAAACTGTGAAATATGCTATAGAAAAAAATAAGAAGCTTGATGAATTGACTATAGAAGAGTTGAAGGGATTTTGTGATAAGATAGAAAATGATGTGTATGATTTTATAAATGTGGAAAATGCTGCAAAAAATAAAAACAGTTATGGTGGTACAGGTATAGAATCGGTAAAGGTTCAGATTGAAAATGCTAAAAAATATCTCAACAATTTGTAATTTTTTTATAATTTTTATTTTTATCTTTGTGGCTTGTGGGAAGAAAACAGATCCAGTTCCTAAAAGTATGTTTTCTATACCAATACCTAAAGAAGATCAGATAGTTGTCCAAAAAAACGGTCTTTTAATCAATAATAATTCCAAAGATTATCTCTTATATGTTTATAAAAGCACTGATGAAAGGTGTGTTGAGTATAAGTTTTTAACTATTATTGCTCCTGGTAAAAGTTTTTTTGATAGCGATCTAAAGATTGGTGAGAAGGTTTCATATAAAATGATGTATAAGCATCCAGAGTATAAGATTTATTCTGATTCTTTGTATATTACGAAATATTTTGTGAGAAAGCCTGTTGTGAGAGTAAAAAATATAAAAAAAGTTAATAATGGTGTAACTATTTTTATTGAGAAAGATAAGGATACAAGATTTGTTGTTTATGGATTTGATAAAAACAGTCTGAATAATATCACAAAAAAGGATGAAATTATTATCAGAATAGAAAAACCTTTTACATTATATTTGCAGCCTATAAGTAAAGAAAATATTAGAGGCGATATTTTAAAGGTTGAAGTTGATAAAAGATATTTTGAAAGATTGGTTGATGTTTACAATGTTAAAGTTATTAAAAATGGGGTTAATTATATTATAACTTGGGAGTCTAAAGCAAATATTTTTAAAGTTTTAGATAAAAGCTCTAATAAAGTTAATATTACGCATGAAAAGTTTTTTATGTCTGAAGGCTGTGGTGATTATATAATATTTGCAACAAATGGGATTGTGGATTCCAATGGGGTGTATGTTTCTACTTGTAAGTAATTTCCATTGAAAAAAAATAATATGTGTATATAATTTCAGCGTTTTAAAATCAACTGTTGGAGAGGCGTTATATGTATACAATTTTAATATCGATATCTACATCACTTTTAGCTGCTTTATTAGTTTATTATACAACTTACAGTATTGTTGGGTCTGTGTTGGTAATGGGTGTAGTATTAATTTTGTTAAATTATTTAATAGGTAAGTCGATTTTGAAAAAACTTACAACAGTATTTAAAGATGTTGAAAGTGATTTGAAAAACAATAGATTTGAGAAAGCAATTAATAGACTAAAAGATGCTTACAAGTATTCTAAATGGCAGTTTTTTGTGAAAGAGCAAATAAACTCTCAAATAGGTATAATATTGTATATGCAGAGGAAATTTGATGAAGCAAAGGGATACTTAGACAAAGGCTTTTCTAAAAACTGGATGGGTATGGCAATGCAGGCTACTCTATATTTTAAAGAGAAAAATTACGATAAGGTGAAATCTATTCTTGAAAAAGCGATCAAAAATTCACCTAAGGAAGGTTTTTTATACAGTTTGTATGCTTATTTTTTAGTTGAGATGGGAGAGAAAGATAAAGCTTTAGAAGTATTAGTAAAAGGTAGCAAGAAAGCCCCTCTTGATGAAAAATTAGAGGCTAATCTCGAAGCATTAAAAAATGGTAAAAAGCTAAAAATGAAAAATTATGGTGCTCTTTGGATGCAGCTTAATATAGAAAAGATGCCTCAAGGTATCAAACCATATCACATGATGCTTGCAAGGCAGAAAATCAGAAGAAGATGAGTCTAAAAGATATCCAAAGTCTACAAGATGATAGAAATCTGACAATTGATAAGGTTGGCATTAAAGGGATTAAGTACCCTATTATTTTAAAGGATAAAAGAAAAGGTAATCAGCATACAGTTGCTACTATAAATATGTTTGTAAAACTGCCTCACAATTTCAAAGGGACTCACATGTCCAGATTCGTGGAGATATTAAATAAATATCGTGAAAATATAAGTATTTCCTCTTTTAAAGAGATTTTGGAAGAGATGAGAGTAAAACTTGATTCAGAAGAAGCTCATTTTGATATGCAATTTACATATTTTTTAGAAAAAGAGGCACCTGTTTCAAAGCTCCCATCTCTAATAGATTATGAATGCAAATTTAGTGGAACAGTTTCTGATAATAAAAAAGATTTTGTTTTAACAGTTACTGTCCCTGTGATTAGTGTTTGTCCTTGTTCAAAGGAGATTAGTGATTATGGTGCGCATAATCAGAGAAGTTATGTGACAATTTCTGTAAGATATAATAAAATGGTCTGGATTGAAGATTTGATTGAAATAGCAGAAAAATCAGGTAGTTCTCCAATTTATTCTCTCTTGAAAAGAGAAGATGAAAAATTTATTACGGAGAAATCCTACGAAAATCCTGTTTTTGTAGAAGATATTGTAAGAAATGCAGCAGAGTTACTATTAAAAGATGAAAGGATAACCTGGTTTGAAGTGTCCAGCGAAAACTACGAAAGTATTCATAACCATTCTGCTTTTGCATCAATTTGTATTGAGAAATAGAAGAAAGGGGTAACTTACCCCTTAGAAACCTTTTTGGGCTTCTTTTTTGTATCCATATTTAATGGATAATTTATAGGCTCCCTTTAAAACTGCAGGGATAATCTCTTTTTCAATACGCTCTTCACTCATCCTTTCAACTGGAGCAGAGATACTTAATCCAGCTATGACATTTCCCATAAAATTAAAAACAGGCGCTCCAACACATCTAACCCCTAATTCAAACTCTTCAAAATCTGTGGCATAACCTCTTTGTCTAACCAAATCTAACTCTTTTAGTAAATCTTCCATATTATCTATTGTATTGTCAGTCATTTTTACTAACTTTTCAGAATAATACTCTTTTATTTTATCCAATTTAATAAATGCTAATTGTGCTTTACCTGTAGCTGTTGCATAGGCTGGGCCAATATTGCCAATTCTTGGAACGACTCTTACTGAGTGGTCAGTTTCCACTGCATTGAGATAGACTATATTACCTTTTCTAAGAACGCTAATATGTACTGTCTCATTTACTTCTTTTTTAATCTCTGTAAGGATTTGTTTGGATGCTTCAATTAGGTTGAGTTTATTAAGATATGCTTGAGATATTTGGAAAGTTTTTACATCCATCCTGAAGTTACCGGTTCTCTTATTATATTCTACATAACCGAAACTTTCTAAGGTAGCCAACAATTTATTTACATTGCTACGGGTAAGGCCCAACTTGGCACCTATTTCACTAATACTAAGTTCTTGATCGCTTTTGCCAAGTAATTCTAAAATATCTAATGCGTTGTTAACTGCTTGGACAGCGTATTCTGACTTGTCTCTACGCACCATTCACCTCGCTAAAAAACTGTTTACTTTATAACTTACTATAAAACAATTATAACTCAGTTTTATTTTTTGTCAATAGCACAGGAATAAAACTTTGTTAATAAATATTGCAATTATTTGTTTTATTTTAAAACACAAAAATTTAGGCATGTCAATATATAAAGAAAGAAAAAGTTGACATTTAAACTAATATCTGATATATCAGATATCAGGAAGTGTGGGAGATGGATATGAGTTTGAATGTGTTGAATACTAAATCCTTGAGAGAGCAGGTTTATGATTATTTAAAAGAAGAAATTAATGCTGGCAGGTTAAAAAAAGGGGATTTTATAGATATAAACAAGCTATCGGCTCAGCTTGGTGTTAGTAAAACCCCTTTGCGTGATGCTTTGTTGCAATTAGAAATTGATGGGTTCGTAAAAATATTACCGAGAAGAGGGATCGTTGTTAATGAGCTTACTCTTGATGATATAAAAAATCTTTATGAAATGATTGGAGGGTTAGAAAGCTCAGCTTTGATATCTGTAGCTAATAAATTGAGTGATGATGATATAGCTGAGATGAAAGAACTTAATCTCGAGATGAGAAAAGCTTTAGATAATGACAACTTTGATCTTTATTATGAAAACAATGTAAAATTTCACAATGTATATCTTAGGCTAAGTAATAACAGCCAGCTCTTGAGAACATTGGATGTATGCAAGCAAAGATTATACGATTTTCCAAGGGAAAAGGGGTATGTGCCTGACTGGGAGTACAACTCATTGCTTGAGCATGACAGATTAATAGAACTGCTTAAAAAGAGGGAGTATCTTTTAGCGGCTGATTATATCAGAGATGTTCATTGGAGCTTTGAAGTTCAGAAAAATTATATCATTCAATACTATTTTAAAGGTAAGGTATGAAGGGTGTAGTTTTTGATATAAAAAGATACGCAGTAAATGATGGCGATGGTATAAGGGTTACAGTTTTCTTAAAAGGGTGCCCTTTGCGCTGTATGTGGTGTCATAATCCTGAGAGTCAAAAGATGACACCGCAGATGTCTTTTTTTCAGTCAAGATGTATTAGGTGTTTTACCTGTGAAACTGTTTGCCCTGAAAAAGCTATAAAAATAGCTGATACTTTAGAGCTTCATGATAATTGCACGCTTTGTGGAATTTGTGTAGATGAATGCCCTGCAGATGCCCTTGAAATTATTGGTTATTACATTGCTGCTGAGGAAGTTATAGAATCAGTCTGCAAAGATGAACTCTTTTTTGATAGCTCCAAAGGTGGTGTAACCTTTTCTGGTGGAGAGCCTTTTGCACAGCCAGAATTTTTGAGAGAACTATTGAAATTATCAAAAGAAAAAAGGTTGAATACATCTGTTGATACCAGTGGATATACCGATTTTGCAAATATTGAGGCATGCAATCAGTATATTGATACATATCTTTATGATATAAAAATGATGGATGATGATAAACATAAGAAATATACAGGGGTTTCAAATCGTTTGATTTTAGAAAATTTGAGAAAGCTTGATGAAATAGCTAATGATATAAGGGTTAGAATCCCTTTAATCCCTGGTGTAAATGATGATGTAGAGGAGATAGATAAGATCTATGATTTTATAAAAGATCTAAAATCAGTAAAGGGTGTGGATTTGCTACCTTATCACAATATTATGATTGATAAGTATTTAAGGTTAGGGATGGATGTTTTGGTGGGGGATATCCCAGAGATAGATAAAAATAAAGTAAATTATTTTAAAGAATTTTTTGAAAAAAAAGGGTTTTCCGTTTTGATAGGAGGATAATATGGCAACAAAAAGTTGTGTTTTAAATTTTCCAACAGGGAAAGAGTATCTTGAAAGAGGCTCAACAGAAAGGGTAAGGAGACTTAGGAGAAAGAGCCTTGAAACAGAAGAACGCATCAGTGGTGAAAGAGCAAAAATCATTACAGAATTTTATAAGAACAATAAAGAGATGTCTATACCGGTTGTTAGAGGGAAAGCTTTTAAGTATTTGATGGAGAAAAAATCTTTATATTTTGATAAAGATGAGCTGATTGTTGGAGAAAGGGGTGAAGCTCCAAAAGCTGTACCTACCTATCCAGAAGTTTGCTGCCATTCTTTAGAAGATTTGAAAATGCTAAATGATAGAGAAAAAGTGCCATACAAAGTAAGTGAAGAAGTATTTGAATTATACGAAAAAGAGATTATCCCTTTTTGGAAAGGTAAAACGATTAGGGATAAGATTTATGCTGAAATGGATGAAGAATGGCTAAAGGCATACAAAGCAGGGATTTTCACAGAGTTTATGGAGCAAAGAGCCCCTGGTCATACAGTTTTAGATGATAAAATTTATAAATACGGGATGAAAGACTTTATTAAAAAAATTGATGAATCAATTGCAAATCTTGATTTTGAAAATGATCCCTTTGCTTTTGATAAAAAAGAACAGCTAATTGGTATGAGGCATGCAGCAGAAGGGCTAATTATTTATGCTAAAAGATATTCCAAGTTACTAAGAAAAATGGCTGAGAAAGAAGAGGATGAAGAAAAAAGAGCAGAGCTATTAGAGCTTTCAAGAATTTGTGATAAAGTTCCTGAAAATAAGCCAGATACCTTTCATGAGGCTTTGCAATATTATTGGTTTGTTCATGTGGGGGTAATTAGTGAGTTAAATACTTGGGATGCATTTAACCCTGGTAAATTAGATAGAAATCTTTACCCATTTTATAAAAAAGATATTGAGGAAGGGCTCTTAACTAAAGAAAGAGCAAGGGAACTTTTAGAATGTTTCTGGATAAAGTTTAATAATCAGCCAGCACCTCCAAAAGTGGGGGTAACAGCAAAGGAGAGTGCCACTTATACAGATTTTGCTCAAATCAATCTTGGTGGAGTAAATGAGGATGGTAGTAGTGCTGTAAATGAGCTGACTTTTCTAATTCTTGATGTGATAGAAGAGATGAGATTATTGCAGCCAAGCACAAGTATTCAGGTAAGTAAAAAGAGCCCTGATAGATTTATCAAAAGAGCTTTGCAGATTATTAAAACAGGTTTTGGACAGCCTTCAATATTTAACACCGATGCAGTAATTCAAGAATTATTAAGGCAAGGGAAATCAATCATTGATGCAAGAAATGGTGGGACAAGTGGGTGCGTAGAAGCTGGAGCATTTGGAAAAGAGAATTACGCATTGACAGGTTATTTTAATCTGGTGAAAGTTCTTGAGGTTGCACTCAATAATGGGATTGACCCTTTGACTGGAGAAAAAATAGGGGTTGAAACAGGTGATCCAAGAGAGTTTAAAACCTTTGATGAGTTAATGAATGCTTTTAAAAAGCAACTTGAATATTTTGTAAATATAAAGCTTAAAGGGAACAGGATTATTGAGAGGATTTATGCAAAATATATGCCTTCTCCATTTTTATCAATTCTTATTGATGATTGTATCGAAAAAGGGGTGGATTACAACGCAGGTGGAGCAAGATACAACTCCCTTTATGTCCAAGGTGTAGGTATTGGGACAATTACTGATTCATTATCAGCTATAAAATACCATGTTTTTGATACAAAAAGGTTTACGATTGATGAGTTGTTGATGATGTTGAAAGCAAATTTTAAAGGGTATGAAAAGGAAAGGCTATTTTTATGGAACAAGACACCAAAATATGGCAATGATGATGATTATGCTGACAGTATAATGAGACAAATATTTGAAACATTTTTCTCCTTGATTGATGACAGACCTACGACAAAACCTGGAGGAAAGTTTAGGATTAATATGTTGCCTACTACCTGTCATGTATATTTTGGTGAAGTGTGTGGTGCAACCCCAGATGGTAGGTTTGCGCATGAGCCTCTTTCTGAGGGGATATCACCTGTGCAGGGGTGTGATAGAAATGGGCCAACAGCTGTTATAAAATCAGCTGCAAAAATGGATCATATTAAAACAGGTGGAACTTTGCTTAATATGAAGTTTTCTCCATCATTTTTGGAAACAGAAAAGGGGATTGATGCTGTTTGTTCACTAATTAGGTCTTACTTTGCTATGGATGGACATCATATTCAGTTTAATGTAATTAGTGCAGATGTATTAAAAGAGGCTAAAAAACATCCTGAGCAGTATAGGGACTTAATCGTAAGGGTTGCAGGTTATAGCGACTATTTTTGTGATTTAAATGATAAGTTGCAGGATGAAATAATCAGAAGAACAGAGCACGAATCTATGTAAAATCAAAAAAACAGTAAGACTTTAAAGCCCATAATGGGGCTTTTTTTATGTTATGCTATAGATTGACATGTTGATAATAAATATAAACATGAGATTGCTTCAGCAATTTTTGTAGCTTTGCAATGACCCGAAAATGCTGTCATTGCGGGCATTAGCGAAGCAATCTCCAATTTTTGTCACTGCGAGGAACGTTAGTGACGAAGCAGTCTATATTTCGTAAGTAGTGAATGGTGAATAGTGAAAAGTGAAATGTGAAAAGGGAATAAAAGAAGAGATTGCTTCGGCAACTTATGTTGCCTCGCAATGACAGGGGAATCTGTCATTGCAAGCATTAGCGAAACAATCTAAGATATTTGAGTAATTATTATTGTGCAATACCCTCAATTATTGTTGAGCAACACCCGCATTTCAAACAATTTATAGTGGTTAGTTTAGAAATATGGTATTATAAAACTTAAAAAGGTTGAATATTTTTTAACTCTGAATTATATAACACACCTATGGATAGATTAAACGATTTAAGAAAAGAGATAGATAAAATTGATGAGCAAATTTTAAAGCTTCTCAATGAGCGTGCTAAGCTTGTAATTGAAATTGGTAAGATAAAAAAGGAGCAGAATAAGCCATTGTATGTTCCTTCAAGAGAAAAGGCTATATATGAGCGTTTGAAAAATATAAATACAGGCCCTTTTCCTGATGAATATATAAAAAATGTTTTTAGAGAGATAATTTCTGCTTCTTTATCACTTGAAGAGGTTCAAAAGATTGCTTATCTTGGTCCTGAGGGCACCTTTACACATCTTGCAGGGATAAAACATTTTGGGCTTGCAGCAAAGCTTATTCCGCTTTCTAATATCTCAGATGTGTTTGAATATGTGGAAAAAAAGAGATGTGCTTATGGTGTAATCCCTATTGAAAACTCATTGGAAGGTGTGGTCAATCATACCCTTGATATGTTTATGGATTCCACTTTAAAGATATGTGGGGAAATATTTTTAGAAGTTTCTCATCATTTGATGAATTTGAGCGGAAAATTTGAGGATATCAGAAAGATATATTCTCACCCTCATGCCATTGCGCAATGTAGAAAATGGCTTAGCAAGAATGCTAGAAATATTACTATTGTAGAAGTTGAGTCCACTGCAAAAGCGGCCGAAATTGCAAAGGGGGATGCTTCTGTCGCTGCTATAGCCAGTGAAATGGCTGAAATTCAATACGGACTAAAGATAGTGGAAAAGAGTATCGAAGATTATACAAACAATTACACAAGATTTCTTGTTATAGGTTTTAATGAGCCTGCAAAAACAGGTAATGATAAAACATCTATTATGTTTTCCTTAGCTCACAAAGCTGGTTCATTATACAACGCTTTGAAAGCATTTGCCGAAGAAAATATCAATATGACTAAGATTGAATCGAGGCCTTCAAAAAGGAAGGCTTGGGAGTATATCTTTTATGTGGATATCGATGGACATATAGATGATGAGCCTGTTAAGAAGGCTCTTGAAAATTTTTCTAAAAATGTAAATATGTTAAAAATATTAGGTTCATATCCAAAGGGGGAAAAATGATAGATTTTGAAAAATTAGCTGGAGAAAATATTGCAAGCTTAATCCCTTATCAGCCAGGAAAACCTGTAAAAGAGCTTGAAAGGGAGCTTGGTATTAAAAAGGCAATTAAACTTGCCTCTAATGAGAATCCTTTGGGGATTCCACCAAAAAGTAAAGAAGCATTAATGAATTTTTTAGATGAATTAAATAGATATCCGCTTGGAGATTGCTATTATTTAAGAGAAAAATTGAGCAAAAAATTAAATGTGGCACAAAATGAGTTGCTATTTGGTACTGGTTCAAATGAGATAATTGAGCTTCTTATCAGGACTTTTGTGAAGCCTGGAGAAAATGTGGTATCTTTTGCCCCAAGTTTTTCTGTATATGGTATAATTGCACAGGCAAATAACTCCTTTTGCAAATGGGTTGAAACTGATAAGGATTTTATTGTCAATTTTGATAGAATACTTGAAAATATCGATGATAAAACAAAGATTGTATTTTTGGCCAATCCAAATAACCCCACAGGGACTTATTTTAGTGAAGAACAGCTTGTATCTTTTCTTGATAATGTGAGAGAAGATATCCTTGTGATACTTGATGAAGCTTATTATGAATTTGTCGATGCGGCAGATTATCCTAATAGTTTGAAATTGATGAAAAAATATCCAAACCTTTTTTCCATAAGAACCTTTTCTAAAGCATACGGATTGGCTGGACTTAGGATAGGATATATTATTGGTAATAGTAAGGCTCTTGATATGTTAAATAGGGTGAGGCAACCTTTTAATGTAAATATGGCTGCTCAAGTGGCGGCTATTGCTGCTCTTGATGATCATGACTTTTTAAGAAAAGTTATAAAAAACAATAGGGATGGAAAACTGTATCTGTATAAAGAGTTTCAGAAGCTTGGTTTAAAATATTATGAAACGCAGGCAAATTTTATACTTGTTGATGTTGGTGATGGGAATAGAGTTTTTAACGAGTTATTACACAAAGGTGTGATTGTTAGATTTCTTGGGCCAAAACTGGCACCATTTATCAGGGTTTCAATCGGATTGCCTGATGAGAACCAAATTTTTATAGAAAAATTAGAAGAGGTTATTGGAGGCTAAAAATGATTATAGTAATGAGGCCAGAGGCCACAGAGAAAGAGATAGAATTTGTTGAGAAGAAATTAATAGAATATGGGTTTAAAACTCACCTTTCAAAAGGTGTAGAAAGAACAATTATTGGTGCAATAGGTGATGAAAGGGCACTTAGAGATAAACCGTTGAGCTCTTTGCCAGGTGTTGAGAAGGTCGTCCCCATTTTAAAACCTTACAAACTTGTGAGCAAAGATTTTAAAAAAGAGCCGACTGTTTTAAATATTAAGGGTGTAAAAATAGGTGGCAAACATATTGCAGTAATGGCTGGCCCCTGTTCGGTAGAAAGTAGAGAGTTATTATTTGAAGTTGCAGAATCTGTTTATAAAGCAGGTGCAAGAATTTTAAGAGGGGGAGCATTTAAACCAAGAACTAGCCCTTATTCTTTCCAGGGGCTTGGCGAAGAGGGGTTGAAATATCTTCGTGAAGTTGCAGATCACTTTGGAATGCTTGTAATAACTGAGCTCATGGATCCAAGAGATCTGGATCTGGTGGCAAAATATGCTGATATTTTGCAAATTGGCGCAAGGAATATGTCAAACTTCAGATTGTTGAAAGAGGTTGGTAAGGCGAAAATGCCAGTAATGCTGAAAAGAGGGATGTGTGCCACTATCAAAGAGTTTCTTATGGCAGCAGAATATATAGCAAGTGAAGGGAACTATGACATCATCCTTTGCGAAAGGGGGATAAGGTCTTTTGATACTGAGACAAGAAATACATTGGATCTTGCTGCAGTCCCTGTTATTAAAAATTCAAGCCATTTACCTATCATAGTGGATCCAAGTCATGGTACAGGTAGAAGAGATTGTATTCTACCTATGGCTCAGGCTGCAATAGCTGCAGGAGCTGATGGTCTTATGGTAGAGGTTCATCCCCGTCCATCTGAAGCTTTGAGTGATGGTGATCAATCAATTTTGCCTTCAGATTTTGAAGTGTTGATGAAAAGGGTTAGAGTTATTGCTGCAACTTTAGAGAAACATTTAGAAGAATAAAAAGGTATCTGTTTTGATAAAAAAAATAGGGATTGTCGGTTTAGGATTAATCGGTGGTTCTTTAGCTAAAGCATTTAATAATGTTGGTTTTAAAATATATGGGTTTGATTTAAATCCAGAAGTAGTTGTTTCTGCAGCAGAATCAGGTGTTTTTGACGCAGTTACTGATAATTTAGAAGATTTTTTATCACTTGATATGGATTTGGTATATCTTGCTACCCCAGTATTGACCACATTAGAGTTGTTGGGTGAATTAAAACATTACAATGTTGATGTATTGATAACGGATGCTTGTAGTACTAAAAAAAGCATTGTGGAAAAAGCAAAATCTCTTGGTTTGAGATTTGTTGGTGGACACCCTATCGCAGGTAAAGAAACTTCAGGATTTAAAAACAGTGATGAAAAATTATTTGAAAATGCGTATCATTTTTTAACAACTGATTTTGCTGATAAATCCGATGTAGATAAGCTAAAAGAGATTCATGAAAAGATTGGGATGCGTGTAGAGCTTATTAGTAGCAATGAGCATGATAAGCTTTTTGGTTTGATTAGTCATTTTCCCCATTTGATAGCTTTTTCATTGATAGATCTCGTTTTTAATGTTGATAAAAGTTCATTGAAATTTACAGGTGGTGGATTTAGAGATTTTACCAGAATAGCTGGTAGCGACCCTAAGATGTGGAGTGATATTTTTGTGGATAATAACTCAAATTTGGTAGAGCTAATTGATAAGTTTATTGATATTTTAAAGGCATGGCAAGAAATGATTATAAATAAGGATGAAAAAGAGTTATTTAACTCCATTGAAAAAGTTAGTAATTTAAGGCGGAGTTTGTAGTTATGATAAGTTTTGAAAAAATAAGAAGTCTAAAAGGTGAGATTACTGTTCCTTCTGATAAATCGATGACTCACAGAGCATTTATTTTTGGCGCTATGGCAAAAGGGAAAACTATAGTAAAATCACCACTTTTATCAAGGGATACGATAGCCACAAAGGATGCACTTGTAGCTTGTGGGGTGGATTTTGAACTAAAAGATGGGGATATGATAATAAATTCTAAAGGGTATGATAGCTTTTTAGAACCAGACAATGTTATCAATTGTGACAATTCTGGTACTACAGCAAGATTATTGACAGGGTTATTTGCTCCGCAAAGAAAATACTTTTTTATGACTGGTGATAACTCGCTTCGTAGAAGGCCTATGAAAAGGGTTATAGATCCCCTTTCTAATTTGGGAGCTGTTATTCATTCAAGAAGAGGTTTTCTACCTTTAATGATACAGCCATCAAGTATGAAGGGTGGTATAATTGAAGCAAAGGTAAAGAGTGCTCAGGTTAAAAGTGCTGTGATACTTGCAGGTTTACAGCTTGATGAGCCTGTAACATATATTGAAAAGGATCAAACAAGGGATCATACAGAACAGATGTTAAAATATTTTGGTGTCAATTTAGATGTAAATAATGGTGTAATTAAAGTTAAAGAAAAGTATCATCTAATACCTACAGAATTTACAGTGCCTGGTGATTTTTCATCTGCAGCTTTTTTTATTGGTGCGGCATTAATGTTTGAAAATAGTGAAGTGGTAGTAAAAGATGTGGGTTTAAATAAAACAAGGACTGGATTACTTAAAATTTTAAATGAAATGGGAGCAAAAATAGATGTTTTAGTAACAAAAGAAGGGGGGGAACCTATTGGGGATATTGCAATTAAATTTTCATTCTTAGATGGTGGTGTAATTAGAGGTGAGATAATTCCAAATATTATAGATGAAATTCCAATGCTTGGAGCACTTGGACTTTTTGCAAAATCACCTATTGAAATAAGGGATGCTGAGGAGTTGCGTGTAAAAGAATCAGATAGGATTAAATCGATTGTGTATAATCTAAGGGTAGTGGGTGCAGAGGTTGAAGAGTATGAAGATGGTTTTAAAGTTTACCCTTTAAAAAAGGTTAATGATAAAGGGGTGCTAAAGTCTTTTGATGATCATAGGATAGCTATGATTAATATATTGCTCTCTAAAAGGTTTGGAAATTTTGATATTGACAGTATAGAAAGTATTGATGTATCTTTTCCAGACTTTTTGGAGAGGTTGAAACAGATTGAAATCAGTTAAAAAACTTCGTATTGCAATAGATGGCCCAGCAGGAAGTGGAAAAAGCACAATAGCCAAAATTTTAGCAAAGCTTTATAATTTGATATATATCGATACTGGTGCAATGTATCGTTATGCTGCATATCTCTATCTAAAAAATAATCAAGATCTTGATATAGTTATTAATATGCTGAAAGAATCTGAGTTTAATTTTGTTAGAGATGGTGAAACTCAGAAGTTAAGGGTGGATTTTCATGGTGATAGTAAATTTTATGATGATGAGTTAAGAACGGTTGATGTAAATAAAATAGTTAGTAAAGTTGCTAAAAATAAGGATATCAGAATAATTTTGACAGAAAAACAGAAGGAAATTGCAAAAAATAACAATGTAATAATGGATGGAAGAGATATAGGGACAGTGGTGATACCAGAGGCCGAAGTAAAAGTGTTTTTATCTGCTACACCTGAAGAGAGAGCAAAGAGAAGATTAAAAGATTTTGAATCTAAAGGGATAAAAATTACATTTGATGAAGTATTAGAGGATATAAAAAAAAGGGATGAAGAGGATGTAAACAGAGAGATTGCTCCTTTAAAAAAGGCAGATGATGCCTATGAGCTTGATACAACTGGGTTGTCAATTGATGATGTAGTAAACAGAATAAAAGAGCTAATTGAGAAGGTGTATTAATATGAAAATTATAGTTGCAGAGCATGCTGGGTTTTGCTTTGGTGTTGAAAGGGCTGTGGGGATAGTGGAGAATGCAGCAAATAAAAAGAGTAATGTTATCACACTTGGCCCAATCATTCATAATCCTCAGCTTGTTAATAAATTGAAAGAGAAAGGGGTGCTCCCTTTAGAAAATATAGATGAAGTAAAAGATGTTCATACTGTGATTATTCGTTCTCATGGTATTACAAAAGATAACTATGAGTTGCTGAAAAATCAAGGGGTTGAAATAATCGATGCCACCTGCCCTTTTGTAATCAAAGCTCACAACTCAGCCATGAAGTTATCTAAAGAAGGTTACAGTGTAATAGTTTTTGGCGATAAGAATCACCCTGAGGTAAAAGGGATTGTTAGTTATGTGGAAGGGGAATATTTCCTTGTTTCCAATAGTGAAGAAGCTAAAAATTTGCCATTTAGAAAAAGGTATGGCTTAGTGGCTCAAACCACGCAGAATAGTCAAAGTTTTGAAGAAGTGATTAGAATTGTTCAAGAAAAATGTGATGAATTGAAAGTGATAAACACTATTTGTAATGCCACAACTCATAGGCAGGAAGCTGCCAAAGAGGTTGCAAAACAGGTTGATATGATGATTGTCATAGGTGGCAAAAATAGCGGAAATACGAGAAGATTGTTTGAAATCTGTTCAGAACTTTGTAAAAATACAGTTCATATTGAAACAAAAGATGAATTATCGGAAAAAATGTTTGAAAATATTGAAAAAGTTGGTATAACAGCAGGAGCAAGCACTCCTGACTATCTTATAAAAGATGTTATAAACTATTTAGAAGAGGTTAAAAATGAACGAGAACGAAAAGAAAATAGGTGAGACTGAGATTGAAGATTTTGAAACTTTATTAGAGCAATCGTTGGCTACTCCGAAAAAAGGGGCTATTGTAAAGGGGCAGGTTGTCCAGATTACAGATAGCCATGTATTAATAAATTTTGGTTATAAATCTGAAGGTTTTGCAAATAGAGAAGATTTTTTAGAAGATGGGGAGCTGACTGTTAAGGTTGGCGATGAAGTAGAGGTGATGGTTGTTGGTATCACTGGAGGTGGTGCCAGGATCTGGCTTTCGAAAAGAGTTCTTGATCAGAAGAAAGACTGGAGCGATATTTTAGAAGCTCATGAAAAAGGTAAATACATCCCTGTAAAGGTTTTAGAGAAGGTAGAAAAAGGGTTTAAAGTTATTTATAAAACGGTAGAAGGGTTTATCCCTGATGGGCACATGGAATATATGCACAAACAAAGGGATGACGAATACTACATCGGCAAGGTATTCAATGTAAAAATTTTAAGAATTAGCAAAAGAGATAAATCCTTTTTAGCTTCAAGGAAGATTTATTTGCAAGAGGTAGCTGAGGAGGAGAAAAAACATTTCTTTGAAACTGCAAAAGTAGGTGACCTTGTAAAAGGTAGAGTGAAAAGTATTAAAAATTACGGCGTGTTTGTGGATCTTGGCCCGGTTGATGCATTCTTAAAGAGAGAAAATATAAGCTGGGGTAGAGTAAGGCATCCAAATCAGTTTTTAGAAATTGATGATAAAGTAGAAGGGGTTATTATCAACCTTGATCCAGAGAATCAAAAGGTTGAAATAAGTATTAAGGATAAAACAGAAGATCCTTGGCTTAGTGTAGATAAGAAGTATAAAAAAGGTGAAAAAGCATCTGGTCAGATTGTAGCTAGAGTTAGAAGAGGTTATATTTTGGAAATGGAGCCAGGTATAGATGGATTTCTACCTGATGAAGAGCTATCTTGGCTTAAAAAATCTAATGTTAAACTCAATGTAAAAGATGTTGTAGAAGGGCAAGTGCTTGATATAGATCAGAAAAATAAAAAAGTTGTTCTTTCTTTAAAATTGCTTACCGATAATCCTTGGAATACTCTAAAGGAGAAACATCCAGAAGGCTCTGTTGTTAAAGGGAAAATAAAAAATATCACAGATTTTGGGCTTTTTGTAGATTTTGGATCTTTTATAGATGGGTTAATTAGAAAAGAGGATATTTCTTGGACTGAGGAGATTGAAGATTTAAATGAAAGGTTTAAAGTAGGGGATGAGGTTGAAGCGAAGATATTAAAAATAGATGAGAGAAGGGAAAGAGTATCTCTTGGGATAAAACAGTTGGAGAAAAACCCTTGGAAAGAGATAGATAAGATTTTACCAAAAGGTAAGGTTGTTGAAGCGCCTGTAACATTTGTGGGTAAAGATTATGTAGAAGTTGAGTTGCCTAGAGGGATAAAAGGGGTTATTGAGGCAAGAGAGCTTGATGAAAATAAAGTATTGCCTGAAGATGTGGCAAAAGTTGGTGATACTTTAAAAGCAGTTGTTATTGGGCATAATGCAAAAGAGAAAAAGGTTTATTTATCAAGAAAGAAATATTTATTGGACTCTGAAAAGAGGGAAGTAAAAGAGTTTTTAAAACAGCTAGAAACTAAAGAAACTTCAGGCTTTAGCTTAGGGAATGTTTTAAAAGATAAGCTTAAAGATATTAAAGAATAAAAAGCGCCCCCTCTTTTTATAAATGAGGCAACAATGATTTATTATCTTATTTTTCTTGTTTGTGCAGCTGTTATCGTTGTAAGCGGAATTAAGCTTTCTAAATACGGTGATATGATTGCCGAAAAAACATCCTTAGGGCATAGTTTAGTTGGTATTTTACTTATCTCTGTTGTTACAAGTTTACCTGAGTTGATTTCTTCAATCGGTTCTGTCACAGTTGTTGATTCACCGTCTTTGGCATTTGGAAATGTATTTGGCTCAAATATGTTTAATATTTTTATCATTTTTTTGATGGACTTATTATTTAAAGATGATTCAATTTTTATAGATGTTAGTCTTGCAAATGTAATTACAGGGATTTATGCTGTTTTACTTACATTTATAGCTATGGCTGGTTTTGTATTTAAATCACCTCAGATATTTTGGGTTTCTTCTGTAAGTGTTATAATTTTCATTGTTTATGTTGGATCGGTTTACAGTGCTTATAGAAGCTCATCACTGGATGTTGATGTGGATAACAAAGAGGATGAAATATCAGAAATCCCTCTTAGCAGAGCTGTTTTACTTTTTTTACTTTTTGCAGTTTTGATCATTGTGGCAGGTTTGTTACTCAGTAAATCAGCTGATGAGATAGCAATTAGAACTGGGCTTGGTCAAAGCTTTGTTGGCATGTTTTTACTGGCAGCTGTTACTTCCTTACCTGAGGTTTCTGCATCTGTTGGAGCTTTAAGAGTTGGCTCTAGCAATATGGCTATCGGTAATCTTTTTGGCTCCTGTGTGTTTAATGTGGCTGTGATATTTTTTGTGGATATTTTTTATGCAAAAGGGAGTGTTTTTAACAATGTTGAACTAATTCATTTAAAATCTGCGCTTTTTTCTGGTATAATGATTTTAATTGCTATGATAGCTGTAAAGCAGGATAAATTATCTAAATTTAGATTTGGGAGGATAAGTATTTATTCTTTTTATATAGCATTGTTTTATGTATTTTATCTTTTTTATATGTATAAATTTAGGGTTGGGGTATGAAGACTTTTAAAAAGGTTATGAAATTTTTGCTTTCATTAATAATAATAGTGATATTTATCTATTTTGTTGTGTATTTATTTTCTGGAAAGAATGAAATTGTTTTGAATAAGCCGCATATAAAAGTAATCAAATTAGAAGGGATTATCGTAGATTCTGAAAAGATTGTCAGAGAGTTAAGAAAAGCTGAGAAAAACGACTTTGTAAAAGGAGTAATTATTAGGATTAATTCACCAGGAGGTGCAGTAGCCCCAAGCCAGGAAATTTATAAAGCTATTAGAAAGGTGAAAAAACCTGTTTATGCAGCAATTAGCACACTTGGAGCTTCTGGTGGGTATTATGTAGCTGCTGCATGTGATAAAATTTATGTACTGGGTGGAAGTATTACTGGGAGTATCGGTGTTATTATGAAGTTTTCAAATTTTAAAGAGCTTTATGATAAGATAGGAGTAAAGTTTGAGAGTATAAAAAGTGGTAAATTTAAAGATATTGGGTCATCAAGTAGAGAGATGTCAAAAAAAGAAAGGGAGCTTTTACAAAAAGCTATAGATAATGTTTATAACCAGTTTGTTAATGATATTTTAAAAACAAGACATATTTCAAAAGATATTATAAAAAAATATGCAGATGGAAGAATTTTAACTGGTGAGCAGGCTTTTAAACTTGGTTTTGTAGATAAAATTGGGACATACTATGATGCTTTTGAAGATATGAAAAAAGATTTTCATTTGGGTGATGAAGTTATTTTGTATGAGGTAAAGGATAAGAATAGTTTACTCAAGGAGCTATTGGAAGGGGTATCGAAAATTAGATTACTATTTAATAATTCAGCAGTATTTTATTATTTATACGAATAGATAGATGTTTGCTAAGGTTAACACTGCACATTTAGAAGGGATTGAGCCTGTTTTAGTTGAGGTGGAAGCAAATATTTCAAGTATGGGCTTGCCATCCTTTTCTGTGGTGGGTTTAGCAGAAACAAGTATCAAAGAGAGTAAAGAAAGAGTCAAATCTGCATTAAAAAATTTTGGATTTAATATCTTTGCCAAACCTATTATTATAAATCTTGCTCCAGCTGATTTCAAAAAAGAGGGGACTCACTATGATTTGCCTATAGCTGTTGTTTTATTGCTTGCTGCAGGATATTTAAACGCTAATGTCGATGATACCTTTTTTATTGGTGAACTTTCCTTAGATGGAAAAATAAGAGGTGTAAGAGGGGTTTTGCCGTTTACTATTTTTGCAAAAGAGATGGGTTTTAAAAGGGTAATATTGCCTGAAGAAAACATAAATGAGGCTGGTATCATTGATGGAATAGATATCTTGGGATTTAAAAGTTTAGATGAGGTAATTGGCTATGTAAATGGTGAGGTTAAAAAAGAACCGGTTAAAATAGATATTAATGAGCTTTTATCTGATGAAGAGGAGCATTTGGATTTTAGTGATGTAAAAGGGCAGTTTGCTGTAAAAAGGGCTGCAGAAATTGCTGCAAGCGGTATGCACAATTTTATAATGATTGGCTCTCCTGGAAGTGGTAAATCAATGATTGCAAAGAGAATCCCAACAATTATGCCATCAATGACTATTGATGAGATTATAGAAACTACAAAAATACACTCAGTCGCTGGTAGGCTTTTAAAAAAGAATGGGATTGTAAGTAAAAGGCCTTTTATTGCACCACATCATACGGCAAGTGATGTTTCAATAATTGGTGGCGGTAGAGATGCAAAACCTGGCGCAGTGAGCCTTGCTCACAATGGGATACTTTTTTGCGATGAGGTGTTAGAGTTTAAAAAGAGTGTGCTTGAGGTTTTGAGACAGCCTTTAGAAGATAGGGTGGTGACAGTTAGCAGAGCAAATAGGACTGTGGTTTATCCAGCAAATTTTATGTTTGTAGCTGCTTGTAACCCTTGCCCTTGTGGGTATTTAGGTGATAGTAAAAGGGAGTGTGTCTGCACTCAAGCACAAATTCAAAGATATAGAGCTAAGCTATCAGGGCCTCTTATGGATAGGATAGATATACAGGTGCAGGTATCATCAATTGATATAAAGGAGTTATCAAAATTGCAGCCTGGTGAATCATCAGCAAGTATAAGGGAGCGTGTAGAGGCTGCAAGAAAGATTCAGCAGGAAAGGTTTAAAGAAGAGGGGATATTATATAATTCTCAGATGAGTGAGAAATTGATAAGGAAATATTGTAAGCTTGATAGTGAAAGTATAAAACTGATGGAGCAAGCAGTAACAAAGATGGGTTTATCAGCTAGAGCCTATTCAAAGATATTGAAAGTGGCAAGAACGATTGCTGACTTAGAAAATAGCGAAAATATCAGCTCAAAACACCTTTTAGAAGCCATCCAATATCGCATCCTCGATAAAGATTATTTTTAGGTACAAAATAAATTTTATCAATTTTTTTAAATTAGATAATTTATCCAACAAATTTTGTATTTGTCACATATCTTTTAACATAAATTTTAATAAAAGATTACAAAGTTAAGAAAATTCTACAATTTAAAGAGTTAAAAATAGAGAATTTTCTACATAATTAGTACTTTATGAAATCAATATCGTTATTTGACAATAAATTATGAATTTGGACGAATATAACAAAAAAATTGTAGAAGTTTTTGGAGTTGGATTAGACAAATTAAAAGATTTATCTTTATCTATAAAAGGTATTTTACCGAAGACTGAAAATGAAATAATAGTTGGTAATAAGATAGCTGATAAACTATCAATAAAAGTTGGAAGTTTAATTAATATAAATAACAATAAGTTTTTAGTATCAGGTATTTTAAATTCATACGGAGATAAATTTGATAATTCTCTAATTATGGATTTGAGCAGGGCAAATTTTTTAATAAATGATAAAAATAAAATAAGTAAGATAATTATAAAATTGCCTTATTCTACTTATGAAAGTGGTATTATTAATAAAATTAAAAGTGATTTTATAAACTTGTTTGGGAGCGGATTTGAAACTTATATTGTAAAAGATGAAAGCATAATTAAACTCAATATAATTAATAAGATTATATTCTTTTTACATATTTTATCAGCATTCATATTAATCTTAAATTTGCTATCTTTATCAAATTTTTTGGTAAATTCGGTAAAACATAGAACTAGAGAGATTGGTGTTTTAAGAACCTTAGGATTTAAGTCATATCATATAATATTTATGATTTTAGTTGAAATAATTCTTGTAGCTATAATTGGTGTTACGATGAGCTTTTGTATTGACTCAATAATGAGTTTATTGATTATTAAATATATTCTTAATAGTAATTTTCATTTTGTTTTTGATGTAAAAGAAATATTACTTTTTATTTTTATCATTCTAATGGTGAGTATCATTTCTGGGTTGTTACCTGCTAAAAAAGCAATAGAAAACGACCCTGTTGTATCATTAAATTTTATATAATATTTTTTTAAAAACATATCATCATAAAAACGATGATATAAATAAGAAATAAGATTATTAAAAAAGGAGGTTGTGTATGAAAAAAGTAATGTTTTTTGTGTTAATCTTATCTGTTTTGGTCAGTATTGCGTTTGCTGGTTTGAAGGAAGAAGTTGAAAGTAGTATTAAGAAAAATTTAATTCAGCAAGGAGCAAAGGCACCAAAGGTTGATGTGAAGATTTTAGAACAATTAAAAGGCACAAACATTTTTTTTCTTGAAGTAAAAGCAACTGGTGAAAATATCCAAAAACCAATTAAAGCATTTTTGTTGTCCGATGGAAGATATTTGTATCAAAATGTTATAGAACTGTCTACAGGATTAAATATGATTGAGGTTTTGAAAAGTAAGTATAATATTGTAAAATTTAGTAAAAAAGATCTTGAAGATTTTACCTTGATAGAAGGTAATAAAGGTGCCAAAAATACTATTGTTATGATTACTGATTTTGAATGTCCATTTTGTAAAAAAGCACATTTTCTTTTAAAAGAGTTACTAAAAGATAAAAAAGATTATGCATTTTATATATTCAATTTTCCTTTAAAGAAAATCCATAAAAAATCTGAATTATTTGCTAAAATTCTCATTGCTGGAGCTCGGTTAGGGTATGACTTTAGAGATGAACTTTATAATTTTAAAGATAAATCACTTTCTGATGAAAAAATATTGGAAATCTTTTCTCAAAAAACAAAAGAACCTAAGAAATTTAAAGAAATAGCACTTTCTAGAGAAACTTCTAATCAAATCGAGAAAAATATTTCTAAGGGTGAAGAGTTAGGTGTAAGAGGTACCCCAGTTATAATAGTAAATGGTAAGAGAGTTGATGGTTTTAATCCTGTATTGGTAAGAAAATATATAAATGAGATATGATCCAGTTAAATACTTATTAATATTTAAGTGTTGAGGGGAGCCTGCCCCTCAACTTTTTTTATAAAATCAGTAATACAATTTCTTTATAAAGTAGCCGTAAGATCAGTAAAAAAGTGATTATCTCTTTTTTATTTAGGTTATTTAATCATTAATATCATGATTATTATTGACAAATATATTTTTTATGTGTATATATCCCTGCATGATAATTGAGAAAAAATATAGAACAATTATTAAAACTGTATCTTGGCGATTAACTGGTACTATTGATACTATTATTATCTCTTTTTTGATTACAGGGGATTTTACTATGGCTTTTTCTATTGGCTCAATAGAGGTTATTTCAAAAATGATTTTATATTATTTGCATGAGAGAATATGGAGCAGAATAAATATTGGTAGAAAAATAGTGGCAGATGATTACCAGATTTAGGAGGTTTTATGCATAAAATTAGTGATATTATTGCAAGGTTAGAGCAAATAGATGAAAAGGATATTTTGAATATTATAGCTGATGAGTTTCCTGATATTTCAACATTTTCAACTAGTTTAGGAGCTGAGGATCAAGTAATAACACATATTTTATCGCAAATTGATAAAAGTAGAAAAATTGAAATTTTTACTTTAGATACAGGTAGGCTTTTTGAAGAAACATACAAATTAATAAATGAAACGCAAGAAAAACTTAGTGTTTCCATAAATATTTATTTCCCTGATTATAAATTATTAGAAGAAATGGTAAATAAGTACGGTGTCAATCTTTTCTATGATAGTAGCTTAGAAAAAAATGTTGCTATGTTAGAAAAGTAGAGCCTTTAAAAAGGGCTTTAGAAGGTAAACGGATCTGGATAACAGGCCTTAGAAAAGAGCAATCAACTTATAGACAGCAAATGAAATTGATTGAATATGATGAAGACTTCCAAATTATCAAGGTTAATCCGCTTATCAATTGGAGTATAAAAGATGTTTGGAATTATATCGTTGCTAATAATGTTCCTTTTAATGAATTACATAAAAAAGGCTTTTTGAGTATAGGGTGTGCTCCTTGTACAAGATCTGTGCACCCTGGTGAGGATGAAAGAGCTGGAAGATGGTGGTGGGAGTTAGAAGCAAAAAAAGAGTGTGGCTTGCATATCAAAAAATAAATATTTTTAGGGGGTAATATGAAAATTAAAGTTAATGGTGAATACTTAAATTATAATGGTGAAAACTTAACAGTTGCAAAATTGTTAAGTCTAAAAAATGTAGAGGATATTGATACTGTGGTTGTGCAGTTAAACGGTGAATTTTTAGATAAAAGTAAATACCACGAAATAGTTTTAAAAGATAATGATGAGATTGAATATTTGTATTTTGTAGGGGGAGGAAGTTCGTGAAAGGATTTACTACAAAAATTTTAAATACAGAACTGCCAAAAAAAGACCCTTATGGGTCAATACATATCCCTATTTACGACAATGTAGCGTTTGAATTTGAAAGCTCTAAAGAGATATCTGAGGCTTTTCTTGGCCGAATTAATAGACATGTTTATTCCAGAATATCAAACCCCACTGTAGAATATTTTGAAAAAAGAATTAAGGTGCTTACAGATAGTTTGGGGGTTTTGGCTTTATCATCAGGCATGGCTGCCATTAGTAATTTGATTTTAACAGTTGTGGGAGCCGGTGATAATATTGTTTGTACAAAATATATATTTGGAAATACTTATTCATTATTTAGTTATACTTTAAAGAAATTTAATATAGAAGCACGATTTGTTGATCCTCAAAATCATGAAGAAATTGAAAGAGCTATTGATGATAAAACAAGATTAATTTTTTTAGAGTCTATAACAAATCCTCAATTAATTGTATCTGACTTTGAAAAAATTACAAAAATTGCAAAAAATAAAAACATATTATTAGTGGTTGATACCACTGCCACTCCTCCACCTATTTTTAAAGCGAAAGACTTTGGTATCGATGTAGAAATTATTTCTTCCACGAAATTTATTTCTGCAGGTGCAACATCTATAGGTGGATTAATAATTGATTATGGGACTTATAATTGGGGCAATAATCCCTATTTGAAAGAATACTATAAGAAATTTGGTCCATATACTTTGCTATCAAAATTAAGAAATGAGGTTTACAGAAATTTAGGTGCTTGTTTATCACCTCATAACGCTTTTTTACAAAGTTTAGGTTTGGAGACAATCCATCTCAGAGTTGAAAAAGCGTGTAAAAACGCTTTGTTTATTGCTAATTATTTAAATTATATAGATATAATTAAAAATGTTAGATATCCAGGGTTAGAAAGCTTTCCTGATTATAACTTAGCTATAAAATATTTTCCTGTTTATCAAGGTTCTATACTGACTTTTGAATTGCCGACCAAAGAAAAATGTTTCTCTTTTATGGATAATTTAAAAATTATTAGAAAGTCAACAAATATAAACGACAATAGATCCTTAATAATTCATCCAGCAACAACAATTTTTAGTGAATACGATGAAAATGATAGATTAAAACTTGGAGTAACAAATACCACAATCAGGCTATCTGTTGGAATAGAAGATGTCGAGGATCTAATAGAGGATATTAATAATTCCTTAAAAAAGATATAGGAGCAATTTTATGTTTAATGAAAAAGATATTGAAAGATATAGTAGACATATAATCTTGCAAGAAATTGGTGTAGAAGGCCAAATAAAAATTTGTGAGTCAAAGGTTTTAATAATTGGAGCAGGTGGTCTTGGTTCACCTGTAGCACTTTATTTAGCCGCAGCTGGAGTGGGGACAATAGGGATCGTTGATATGGATAATGTAGAATTGTCTAATTTGCAAAGACAAATAATTCATTTTACTGATGATGTGGGTAAACCGAAGGTTGAGTCAGCAGCAGAAAAAATTAAAAAATTAAATCCAAATGTAAAAGTTGAAACTTATAATGAAAAAATTACATCGAAAAACATCCTTGAATTAGTTTCACGATATGACTTTGTGGTCGATGGTACAGATAATTTTGCATCTAAGTTTTTGATAAATGATGCTTGTATATTTGCAAAAAAACCTTTTTCTCATGGGGGTATTTTAAGATTTATAGGACAAACACTTACCGTAATTCCTGGTGAATCAGCTTGTTATAGATGTGTATTCAAATTTCCACCCCCTCCAGATGCAGTGCCAACATGTGCTTCAGCAGGTATCTTGGGCGCAATAGCTGGTATGTTGGGGACAATACAGGCAGCAGAGGTGCTTAAATACATTACAGGTGTTGGTAACTTATTGACAAATAGGATTTTGTATTTTGATTCAAAGGATATGACATTTAGAAATATAAATATCAAGAAGAATGAGAAATGTCCTGTTTGCGGGAATAATCCTACTATTAAAGAATTAAAAGATGAAGAAGAAATTGTTTGTGAGTTAAAGAGGTAATAATGTTAAAGATCAAAAAAAAGATAATTGAAGAACTTTATGAGTATGCAATTGATGGTTTACCAAATGAAGTGTGTGGGTATTTAGTAGGGAAAGATAACATAATAACCGATTACTACAAAATTAAAAATGAAGATCAGAGCCCAGAACATTTTACTTTTAATATTCAGGAACAGTTTTATTCATATAAAGATGCAAGGGAAAAAGGTTTAGATATTATTGCTATTTTTCACTCACATCCTTCAACACCCGCACGCCCGTCAAAAGAGGATATTAGGTTAGCAAATGATCCAAATGTTTTTCACTTCATTATCTCTTTAATGGGTGGTGAAAGATATCAAATGTTATGAAATTAAAAATGGAAATGTAAAAAAAATAGACTTTGAGGTGGTATAAATGCTTTTGTACTCTTTGCCAGAAAGTATAACTGATGATTTAAGAAGATATGAAGAGTTATTGAATGCCTTTCTTAATGGAGAAATATCTGCAGAAAAATTTAAGAGTTTTCGTGTACCTTTTGGGATTTATGAACAAAGAGTTCCAGGAACATATATGGTTAGAATTAGATTAACAGGCGGTATTATAACTCCAAAGCAGCTTTATACAATTGCAGATTTATCTGAAAAATATGGTTCAAAATATCTTCATGTTACAACAAGACAAGACTTACAGATACACGATGTTAAAATAAGTGATACCGTGATTATTTTAAAAGAACTTTTAGATTGTGGATTATCGTCAAAAGGTGGTGGAGGTAATACGGTAAGAAATATAGTGATGAGTGTAGATTCTGGGATTAATCCTTTAGAGCCTTTTGATATTACTCCAGTAGTTGTAGCACTTACAAATGATTTGTTAAAAGAAGAGGACTCTTTTAATTTGCCAAGGAAATTCAAAATAAGCTTTTCCAATACTTTTGAAGATACAGCATTTGCAACAATTTCAGATGTAGGTTTTATTGCAAGAAGTGTAGATGGTAAAAAAGGTTTCAAGGTTTATGTAGCTGGTGGTTTAGGCAGAAAATCTAGAGTAGCAGATATCTTGTATGATTTTATTTCAATCAATGAGGTATATAGAGTTGTAAATGGGATTAAATCAGTTTTTTATAAATATGGTAATAGAAAAAATAGACACTCATCAAGATTGAGGTTTTTATATGATAAAATAGGTAAGGATAAATTTTTAGAGTTATTTGAGCAAGAAAAAGAAAATTATGAAATTAATGATTATGAAAAATTATATAGTCAAAAAAATTGCTATTATAATAAAGAAATAAGTTTACAACCAGAACCCCCTATTGATTCAGGTTTTGATGAATGGTTAAAAAATTATGTTAGAGAGCAAAAACAGAAAGAGTTTTACACTATAGAAATACCTTTAAAAAATGGGGACATATCTACTGATGATGCTAAGAGATTAAGTAAATTTTTAGAAAATTTTGGGTTAGATGTAATTAGATTATCAATTAATCAAAATATTCATTTACGAAATATTGAAAAGAGATTTTTACCAAATGTTTATAATCTTATTAAAAGTATAAATACAAATTCTGATTTGCCTAGAGTTATTTCTAATATTGTTGCTTGCAAAGGTGCTGATACATGCCAGTTAGGTATTTGTAAGCCTAAAGGTGCTGTTTCAAAAATATATGAATTAATTAACAAAGAGAAAGAAATCTTTGACTCAATAGGTAATATACAGATAAACTTGTCGGGGTGTCCTAATTCATGTGGGAAACATTTAGTAGGTAATCTTGGTTTTTATGGTAAAGCGAAAAAGAAAAATGGGTATCTTTATCCTGCCTATAATGTCCTTGTGGGTGGATATGTTAAAGATGGAGATACAAGGTTTGGGACTAAGATTGGTGAAATTAGTGCTAAAAAATTGCCAGATTTTATTTTTGAAGTGTTGAAAGATTTTGCTAACTCTAAATTACCAAATTTTCGAGATTACATTAACAAATACGGTGAAAATCACATTAGAGATATTTTAAGAAATTTTGAGTATGTTCCAGATTATGATGAAGATAGCTCATTCTATTATGACTGGGATTCAAAAGAGTTATTTAATGTTAAGGGGGTAGGAAAAGGGGAGTGTTCTGCTAGTTTATTTGATTTAGTTGATTTGTATTTAAATCAGATTGAAAAATATGAGAGAAAGTTAAAAGAAGTAAATGAAGATAAAAAAGCAGTGATTTTAAATGAGTTAATTTCTTATTCTGTTAAAATGCTAAATTTGATAGCAGGTTATGATACTAACTCAAAAGAGGAGTTAGTTAAACTTTTCAATGATAATTATATTAAAACTGGGTTAATTAACAAAAAATATGAAAGATTGTTAACATTGTTCCTTAATGAGCAAATTTCAAAAAAAGATGAAGAAAATGTCTTAGATTTTGCCAGAACTGTGAGAAAATTTTATGATGAACTTGATGAGAATCTAAACATTCAAGAAAAAATTCAAAAGAAAAGCAACATAGAAGAAAATAATAAAATAACTTTAAAAGATTATAGAGGAGTTCCATGCCCATTGAACTTTGTACGAATAAAAGTTGACTTAGCTGGGTTAAAAAGTGGTGATTTGTTAGAGGTATATCTTGACGATGGTGACCCTATAAAAAATGTTCCAAAATCTTTAGCATTAGAAGGTCATAAGGTTATAAGTCAGAAGGAAATAGATGGCTTTTGGTCTATTGTAATAAGAAAAAAATAAATTGTTTGAGAGGTATCATGACTGTAAAAGAAAAATTAACACATTTAAAACTTCTAGAATACGAAAGTATCCATATCATCCGAGAGGCTGTGGCAGAAGCAGAAAACCCTGTGATGCTTTATTCTATAGGAAAAGATTCATCAGTTATGCTTCATCTTGCAATGAAGGCTTTTTATCCTGCAAAGCCACCATTTCCATTAATGCATGTGGATACTACATGGAAGTTTAGGGATATGATCGAATTTAGAGATAAGAGAGCAAGGGAGTTAGGATTGGATTTAATAGTGTATGTAAATGAAGAAGGGGTGAAAAGAGGTATCAACCCCTTTACACATGGTAGCAAGGTTCACACAGATATAATGAAAACAGAAGCATTAAAACAGGCGCTAAATAAATATAAGTTTGATGTGATATTTGGTGGGGCAAGGAGGGATGAGGAGAAATCAAGGGCAAAAGAGAGAATATTTTCTTTTAGGGACAAGAATCACAGGTGGGATCCTAAGAATCAAAGACCAGAGCTTTGGAATGTATATAATTTGAAGAAGAATAAAGGGGAGAGTATCAGAGTATTTCCGTTATCAAATTGGACAGAGCTTGATGTGTGGCTTTATATTTATTTGGAAAATATCCCAGTTGTTCCACTTTATTTTGCAAAGGAGAGACCAGTAGTAGAGTATGAAGGGGCATTGATATTAGTAGATGATGAAAGAATGCCAGAAGAATTAAGGAAAAAAGCAGTGAAAAAGTGGGTAAGATTCAGGACTTTGGGATGCTACCCATTAACAGGAGCTATAGAATCAAGAGCTACAACTTTGCCTGAGATAATCCAGGAGATGTTAATTACAAAATATTCTGAGCGTCAGGGTAGATTAATAGATTTTGACCAAGTGGGTAGTATGGAAAGGAAGAAGATAGAAGGATATTTTTAGTACTAAGTATTAAGTGTTAAGTATTAAAAAGATAGAATTTAGAACTTAGCGCTTAACACTTAACACTTAACACTAATGAAGGAGCTGAAATGAGTAAAAGTTTAATAGAGTCAAACATATTAGAATATCTTTCGCAGCATGAAAACAAGGAGCTTTTACGTTTTATAACCTGTGGTAGTGTGGATGATGGTAAGAGTACGCTAATCGGCAGGTTGTTATATGAATCAAAGATGGTATTTGAAGATCAGTTAATGGCATTAAAAGCAGAAGCAAAATATAAGAGGACTGAAGATGAGATAGATTTTTCACTGCTTGTTGATGGGCTTCAGGCTGAAAGGGAGCAGGGGATAACAATTGATGTGGCTTACAGGTATTTTTCTACTGATAAGAGGAAATTTATCATAGCTGATACACCTGGTCATGAGCAATATACAAGAAATATGGCAACAGGTGCCTCAAATGCTGATGTAGCAGTTATTCTTATTGATGCAAGAAATGGAGTACTAACTCAGACAAGAAGACATTCTTTTATAGTAACACTTATGGGGATAAAACATTTGGTTGTTGCTATAAATAAAATGGATTTAGTTGGTTATTCAAAAGATATTTATGAAAAAATAGTAAGAGATTATAAGAAAATGTTTGAATGTCTGAAATACCTATTACCGTTTAAGACTTTTGAGTCAGATATAGAATTTATCCCAATAAGTGCTTTAAAAGGTGACAATGTAGTTAAACCATCAAAAAATATGCCATGGTATAAAGGAAAAACACTACTTGATTATCTCGACACAGTAAAAATTCAAAACTCAAAATCCAAAATCCAAAATTTCAGATTTCCTGTTCAATATGTCAATCGTCCAAATCACTATTTTAGAGGTTATTGTGGTACTATTGTTTCAGGTAAAATTAGAGTTGGGGATGAGATTACTGTTTTGAATTCAAAAATAAAAACTAAGGTTAAGGCAATAATTCCTCCAGCTTATGAAGAACCAAAAGATAATCTTTTAGGGATTCAAAATAGATATATTAATAACATTTTTGAGGCTTTCGCTCCTATGGCAATTACTATTATTACTGAAGATGAAATTGATATAAGTCGTGGTGATATGCTTGTTAAGTCAGATGATTTGCCCAATATAAGTGATACTATTGATGCCTATATTGTATGGTTTGGTGATGAACCATTAGAAATTGGAAAAAATTATGAAGTTAAAAGCGTTTCAAGATACATTTCTGGATATATTGATGAAATTTATTTTAAAATAAATATAAACACTTTAGAAAAAGAAAAATCTGAAAGGTTAATTATGAATGAGATAGGTTATTGTAGAATAGTTTTAAATACTGAGATCCCTTTTGATAATTACTGGGTTAATAGAGACACTGGGAGCATGATATTTATAGATAAGATTACACATAATACAGTTGGATGTGGTATGTTAATAAAACCATCTTATGAAGATAACAATAGACTTTTTAATGAGAGGCTGAAAAGGGGGAAATATAGTGAATTTGAAATAGAACTGAATAGATTAATTAGGAAATATTTTCCTGAATGGGGGTGTAAAAGCATAGAATAAATATATTAATTATGTTTGAAATAAAATTATAGTCATAACTTGTGTTCATATTTTGTTAAGTAGCCGCGGGGGGTTATCATTTTTCCATTTTTTATATAAGTTTTAGTGTTACCGACAATTACGGCAGTTGACATGTCTACGATATCATAGTCAAAATCAGTAATTTTAGTAATTTTTACAATCTCATTATCTCTCTCACAATTTTTTACTATACCACAAATCAAATTTCCTCTTTGATGATAGAAGGACTCCAATACCTCTTTTAAATATTTATCCCTTTTTTTACTTTTGGGGTTGTAAATTGCTGTTACAAAATCTCCTATATTTATTGCATCTATCCGTTTTTTTATGATTTCAAATGGGGTTAGTAAATCAGATAGTGAAAGGATTACCAGATCTTCGCAGATTGGTGCACCAAGTCTTGCACTGGCTGATAAAGCAGCTGTAATACCTGGTATAATTTCGATATTTTCAAAATCTTCACTTAACTCAAAAACAAGTGATGCTAAAGCATAAAGAGATGAATCACCACCACATACCAAAGATACTGTTTTGCCAGATTTTGCTTTGTTTAATGCAAACTTAACCCTTTCAATTTCCCCTTTCATCCCATTTGAAAAGATGGGTTTATTACCAATTAAAGAGTCAATCAGTTCGATATATTTGTTATAACCACAGATTAAATCACTAGATAAAATGGCATCCAATCCTCTTTTGGTTATAAGGTCATGCTTGCCTGGACCAATACCTACAACAAATAATTTACCCATTTATCAAATTCTCCTTTGCAATTGCTATTGTGACACCATTAAAAATGGTTTTATTTAAAACTAAAGTGGGATTTCTTGCAGCAAGTAAAGCTGATGGTTCAGCTACACTTTTAATCCCTAAATATTTTTTAGCTGTTGATTCTTTAAAACAGTATAAGCTATTTTGATATAACTCTTTTGGTAAAAATCTAAGATAGCAATTTAGCTCTTTTGCAGCTTCGATTAACCCGATTTCATTCTTTTTGTGCCAGCAGGAGGCAATGACTCTTATGTCATTTGTGGAAATATTAGCTAATTTTGAACCATAACATATTGCTTCAATTATAGTTTTTTTATCTACCCCTTTTCTGCAGCCTAAACCTGCCACATAAATTTTATTTGCCTCACTTGCAGTTGTTATCACTGGTTCTGCACCTGTAATTGAGCTTACTAGAAAAGTTAGCTCGTTAGCCCCTCCTTCATGTCCAGATAACATACTGATAGCAAATCTGCCTACTTCATCACAAACCACAACAGCAGGGTCAGTATATTTGCTCTTGATGAGCCCATTTATCATCCTTGTAACAATCCCTTGAGCCATTACTGCTACAATACCTTTGAAATTATCAAAACAGAATTTATAAATTTCTTGTAATTCTTGAAAATATGTAGCTTCGATTCTCCCTTTAAATTTTTCAGGCAAAAATAAAGTGCCATTTAGCTCTAGCTCATCAGATATTTTGCTGGCTAATAATGCACCTTTTTCAGTTATTGCTATTACTGCAACCTTTTTTTCTATATCCATGTTCAAAATCCTCGTCGTATAACTTTGAATATTTTACTATGCTATTTCTATCTAAAATTTTACCAATAATAATAAGTGTATGCTTTTTAATACTGTTTTCTTTGAGTGTGTTTACTAAATTACCTAAAGTGGTATTTAAAATCTTTTCATCATCCCAGTAAACTTTATGACATATAGCTACTGGGGTATTTTCTTCCCATCCATTTTTTAAAAAAGTCTCTTTTATTTTTTCTGCATTAGAAGCTGATAGATAAAAAGCAAAGGTGCCACCGTGCTTTGTGAGTAAATCTAATGATTCTTTTTGTGGGACTGGGGTTTTCCCTTCAACCCTTGAGATGGTTACAGTTTGTGAAATTTCTGGAGCTGTTAGCTCAATTTTTAGTTTTGCTGCTGCTGCAAATAGTGCTGTTACACCTGGTATAATTTCATAAGGGATACCTCTTTTATCAAGTTCTAACATCTGTTCATATATTGCACCATAAATTGATGGATCACCAGTGTGTAATCTTGAAATAAGTTTTCCTTCTAAATAAAATTTTTCTATTGTTTCTACAATCTGTGTTAAATTCATTTTTGAAGAATCATAAATTTTACAATGTGCTGGTGCATACTCCAAGATTTGTTTATTTACCAGTGAACCCGAATAAATAACAACATCTGATTTGGTAAGCACTTTCATCCCTTTTACAGTAATTAGTTCTGGATCCCCTGGCCCTGCGCCAATAAAAAAAACTTTGTTCATTTATCTTTTACCTCCAAATAGATGGCATATAATTCTAATTTGATGTTTATTAAATCATCTAAAGATTTTAATTTATATATGGTTTCGTTTGGCAAACCGAGATTGTTTAAAATATAAATATCAAAAAGGATTAAAATCTCCTTATATTTGGATAAAAACTCGAAAAATTGGTTGCTACCATCATCTAATACATAAAGATCTTTTTTTTGCTTTAGACAAACATCTACCCTTTTCTTAAAATTTTCAAATGGGGTATTTCTTCCGTGTAATGAGAAAAACTCAATATTTTCATAGGTTTTAAACAGCCTTGCCATACCAAGCTGCATACTGGAAATACCAGGTATTACCTCAATTATTCTGTTTTGAAATTTTGTATAAATTATTTTAGCTAAAGAGAAAAAGCCAGCATCACCTGATACTACAACACCCACAATTTTCTCTTTTTCATTCTCTAAGATATTGATGGTATCTTTTATAAGGTTATTTAAAATTATATACTTTTTATCTGGGAAAAAATCTTTAAACCTTTCTGCACCTATTAAAAAATCGACCTTTTTAGCAATCTCAATAGCTCTTAATGTTAGATACTCTTTACTACCACAACCAGCAGAAATTATATAGATGTTTTTATTCAAGATATTCTCCTACTTTATTGCATTTCATATCGAATAATTTTACCGATACTTTTGTAAAATGAAACCTTTCTTTTATTTTTTTGCTTACTAAATAGGCTATTTTATCAAAAGAGTATTTATTACATATCTCTTCTATTGTATTAAAATCGTAATCAATATTTAAAACTTCTTTTACAAATCGGTTTGCCTGAGGTGAATTTTTAGAATGTGTATTAAAATACCCCATTGCAAGCTTTGCTATTTTCCCTGGATGCCCTGCTACACCTATCTCCTTGATGTTTTTATCTTTAAGATATTTGAATGCTTCATTAAAATAGTTACTCACCATAACTGAAGGGGTTATATTCTCTTTTGATAAGCATTTTTCTCCAATATTTCCAGGGACAAGCCACAATAAATTGTATCTTTGCGCAAGCAAAACATCAATTTCACATTTAAAACTTTCAATCAAGGCATCAACACTCATCGGTTTTACTATTCCTGTTGTCCCTATGATGGATATACCACCTGTTATTCCAAGCCTTTCATTAAAGGTTTTTTTTGCAATTTCTCTCCCTTCTGGCACAATTATTGTGACTTCTACCCCTTGATTATTATTTAAAACAGTTTTTATGTTTTTTTCTATCATTTTTCTTGGGACTGGATTTATTGCAGCCTCACCAACAGGTATCTGTAAACCAGGTTTGGTAACAACACCTACACCTTCTCCACCTTTTATAATAATGCGGTTTTCATTTAATATCTTTACAGATGCAAAAATCTCTATCCCATCTGTAACATCAGGGTCATCCCCACTCCATTTTTTTACACCTACAAGATTATTTTTGAAAATGAGAGGGATTTTTATAGAACTTTCATCAGGTAAAATTACTTCTACCTCTTTTTCAATATTTCCTGTTAACTTATAGATTAGAGCACCTTTTGCTGCTGCCGTTGCTGCAGTGCCTGTTGTTATCCCCGTTTTCATTTAAGCCCTTTTAAGGTTTTTGATATAATTTCTTTTAGCTTTTTTACTAAAGCTGGCGATTTACCTTTTGTTGATACTGATATAATAATATCATCTTGTGAGATAACTGCTGGCATAAAAAAATCTGATAACTCTTTGTTATCACAAATATTTACAGGAGTTCCCAGTTTTTTTAAAATTAAAGCTGCTTTTGTATTTAATTCTTTATCATCTGTACAGATAAAAGCAAAGTCGTATTTTTCTTTTAACAATTCTTCTTTAAAGCTTGAGTTTATCCAGGTTATCTTATTTGAAGATAAAAGCTTTTTTATATCAGGGTGTAATTCTTTGGAAATTATTGTCACTTCAGGGCTTGATTGATTCAAAATTGATAGAAGTTTTCTTTTTGCTACATTTCCTCCGCCAATAAATAGTAATTTTTTATCAGATAATTTAAAGAGTAAAGGGAACATTTGGACTCCATAACAATTTAAAAATAATAATAAGTAATACAGTAAAAATTGCACTATAAAGATATAGGAATATGGCATCCAAAATCTTTTGTTTTGTAAGTAAATCGCTACCACCTTCAATCAATGGCTTATCTACTAACCTTCTAAAATAATATGTATTTCCACCAAGAGTTATGTTTAATGCTCCAGCAAAAAGGGATATTCCACAACCTGCATTTGGACTTGGTAATGAATTTCTAAATTTTTTATAAATTTTTAAAGCGTTTAATCCATTTCTAAATAAAATTTGAGCAACTGGTAACAAAACAGCTGTTTGCAACCTTGCAGGTATAAAATTTAGGATATCATCACTTTTGGCTGAAAACTTACCAAATTCTATATATTTTTCATTTTTATACCCAACCATTGCATCCAGTGTGTTTGTAATTCTATAAAAAATGATACCGTATATACCAAAAATTGCTCCATAAAAAATTGGTGCAAAAAAAGAGTCATTGAAATTTTCAGCAACAGATTCAATTGTTGATTTTATAATATCCTGCTCATTCATTGCTTCAACATCTCTACTAACGATTAGTTTTAAATTTTCTTTAGCTAAATTAATGTTTATCGATAAAGCTTGATAGATTTTCATCGCATGATCTATCATCCCCTTAACAGAAATAGAGGAGTATACAAGAAATACTTTTAGCGCAAAAAGTAGATAATTTGATTTTATAATTTTTAATAACAAAAAAATGACAAAAAGTATTGTAAAATGTGTTGAAATAAAAAGTAAAAAACCACCTAAAAATTTGTTTTTGAGGTTGTAAAAAATGTTTTCATAGATTGATATTAATTTGCCGATAATTGCTACAGGATGTATTTTATTTGGTAGCTCACCAAAGACTATATCTATCAAAATGGCTAACACCAATATGTCAGTCATTAATGAGATCTCCAAAGATGCTATTTTCAATTAAATCAGCTAGTTTGTTTAAGGTTTCTTCTTTTAACTCTTTATAGGTTTTGTTTATTACTATTTGTTTATTAAAAAGTTTAAAAATAAATTGCAAAAACTCAGAATTTTCAAAAATCCCATGTAAATAAGTGCCAATTATTTTGTTTTTCTTATTAAAAACAAGTAAACCTTTGTTTTCTAAAATATCTATTACATCTCTATCATTTATGATTGTACTTCCATGATGTATTTCAT
Organism: Deferribacter thermophilus; assembly: GCF_049472675.1. Lineage (NCBI taxonomy): Bacteria > Pseudomonadati > Deferribacterota > Deferribacteres > Deferribacterales > Deferribacteraceae > Deferribacter > Deferribacter thermophilus. The sequence goes on along the minus strand of NZ_JAPNXM010000003.1, from coordinate 142,903 downwards.
AGCCATGAATACTGTTTTTTAAGAAACCATTTGCTGGTAAATATTCTCCTATTTTTAATATTTTCTCTTCTTTCATTTCGGTAATCATATCTATAAAGCCAAAACCTTTTATTTCACCTTTATTTTCAACACCTAAACTATCAATAATTTTTTTGCCAAGCATTTGAAAACCACCACAAATTCCCATAATCCATTTTTTGCCGTATAATTTTTTAAGTTGCTCATAAAAACCTTTTTTTAATAAATAATCCATATCAGAGATCGTGTTTTTAGAACCTGGTATGATAATAAAATCATAGTTTTCTAAGTTTTCAGGTTTTGTAACATAAGCTACATTGATTTTTTCTATATTTTCAAGAGGTTGAAAGTCTGTAAAATTGGAAATGTGGGGCAATTTTATTATTCCAATATTCAATAATATTTCACCATTTTTTTTGTTTTTCTTTGTAAAAAGATTTTGTGAATCTTCATCTTCTAAATTATGTTCAAAATATGGGATAACACCTATTATAGGTATTTCACAAAAATTTTTAAATTCATCAATGCCAGGTTTGAGAAGAGACAAATCTCCTCTAAATTTATTGATGATAAACCCTTTCACAAGTTTTTTATATTGAGGTTGTATTAAGTCATAAGTGCCTTTAAATGCAGCAAACACTCCCCCTCTATCAATATCACCCACTATGTACACTTTGGCATCAGCAATCTCTGCCATTTTCATATTTACTATATCAAATTTTTGGAGGTTAATTTCTGCTGGTGAGCCTGCCCCTTCTAATACGATTATATCAAATTCCTTTGAAAGTGAATAAAATGCCTCTTTTACTATTTTTAAGTTTTCTTCATACATTTTATAATAATCTTTGTAAGAGACTGTTTTATAAGGTTTGCCAAGCCTGATTACCTGAGATTTCCCACCTCCGGTTGGCTTTAATAAAATGGGGTTCATCCTAACATCTGGTAAAATCTTGCATGCTTCAGCTTGCAGTATTTGAGCTCGCCCCATTTCTAACCCATCGAATGTTACTCCAGAATTCAGTGCCATATTTTGTGCTTTAAATGGAGCTACTTTATAACCTTTATTTGCAAGCATCCTGCAGATCCCTGCAGTTATTATACTTTTACCCACATTGGAACTGGTGCCCTGAATCATTATGTGTTTAATTTTCACACCCCACTATCTTTTTAAAAATGCTTAAAAAATATTTCATAGAATCTAAATCTTTTATTGCTAGTCTAATAAATGAATCATCAAGCCCTCTGATATTTTTGCAATCTCTAATTAAAATTTTATTTGATAAAAGTTTATTGAAAACCTTTTCACTATTTAAATGATATAATTTTATTAAAACAAAATTTGTAGTGGAGGAAAAAAGCTTGATGTTTTTGCAATCTTTTAATTCTTCGTAAAGATAATTCTTAATTTCATTTATTTTTGATGCAATTTTATCTGTTTTTATAGAAAGAAGGTATTTTCCTACTACCTCACTTAAGCTGTTTACCCCCCATTCGAGACAATGTTTTTCAATTTTTCTGATAATTTCTTTATTATAAGAGAAGGCATAGCCAATTCTTAGACCTGCAAGGCCGTAAATTTTTGAAAATGACCTTAAGACAATAATATTTTTACTTTTTTCAAAAAGTAAACTTCTATTATCGCTATTACTCATAAATGGAAGATATGATTCATCAATAACAAACATGCAGTTTTCAAACCGTTTAGCAATCCTCAATATGTCATCTTTTTCTATATAATACCCTGTGGGGTTGTTTGGATTGCAAATGAACACTATATCGAATGTGGAAAAATCTAACTCTTGAAAGTTAATAGCAAAATTTCTCTTTTCACTGGCAAAATGAAAATTTATTTCAAGATTATACAGTTTGCAGTATTTTTCATAATCAATATATGTTGGAGCTATTATTAGGGCTTTTTTCCCACTATTAATTAAACATAAATTTTTTATAATTTCACTTGTTCCAGTACCAACAACAAAGTTTTCCATATCTTTGTCATATTTATTAGCAAGAGCCTCTTTTAGGATAAAAGCATTTGAGGAAGGTAAATTTTTTAAACTTGATATCTGATTTTTAATGAATTCAAATATATTTTCATTCACAAAAGGAGAAATATTACTACTTAGATCAATGATTTCATTAGCATTACATCCTAATAGTTTGGCATAATAGAATATATTGCCGCCATGTATGAAACTATCCAATTAGCACCCCTATAACTAACAAAACTGTTTCGATTATTTCGCAGGTAGCACCAATGATATCCCCAGTTATTCCACCTATCTTTTTACGATGGTAATTTTTTAGTAAAACAAAGGTAATTATGAAAGCTAAATTGAAAAGTAAAAAAAATTTTACTCCGTAAAATATAGGTAGTATAGATATTAAATAAAAGATAAATTTGTTGTTTGTATTAGAGTTATTGAAAAAGGCTTTTGCTGTCCCTTTTTCCTTTAAGTAAGGTAATGAATCAATTAAAAATATCATACTACCTCTGGAATATGCAAATGGTAAAATGATAGTTAAAGGTTTGCTTAAATTGGCAAAAGCTACAAATTTTGATAGCATAACGAGTATTAGTGCTAAAGCCCCCATTACTCCAATTCTACTATCTTTCATAATAACAAGCATTTTATCTTTGTCTTTGTGAGAAAAATAGGCATCAAAAGTATCAGCCAGTCCATCAAGATGAAGCCCCCCGGTGATTATCACCGAGACTACCAACATAAACAGGGGGGCTAAATTTTGATTTATCAACCCAGCTAAATAAACTAATAAACCTATTAATAAACCAACAAGAGGATAAAATAGTAAAGAGCCACTGGCATCAAATGATTTTTGGTTAATTTTAATTATAGTAAGAAATGTCAGTGCGTTTATAAACTTTTCAAAATAATCTTTAAATATCACTTTTACTTACACCTGCTTCTTCAAAGGTTGCAACTTCAGTGATGATATTTACAGCAGCATCTAATATATGCATTGCCAATACTGCTCCAGTCCCTTCTCCAAGCCTCATATTAAGTCTTAATAATGGGCTCAGTCCTAAATATTCCAGCATATATTTATGCCCTGGTTCTTCTGACATGTGTCCTGCAAACATATACTCCTTTACAGTTGGGCAGAGTTTATAAGCTATTAATGCACCTGCTGTTGATATTAATCCGTCGATAATAACTGGGATTTTGTGGTAGGCCCCAGCAAGGATTACGCCTGCAATTGCACCTATTTCGATACCACCAACTTTTGACAAGATATCTATTGCATCATCCGGATTGGGTTTGTGTAAATTTATCCCAGTTTTAATAACATTTATCTTATTTTGTAATAAATCAGATGTGATACCTGTCCCTTTTCCTGTCATCTCTTCAACACTTTTACCTGTTATGACAGCTCCAATAGCTGAAGATGGAGTTGTATTACCTATCCCCATGTCCCCTGTGGCAATTACATCTAACTTTTGAGATTTTATCTCTTCTGAAGCGATTTCAAAACCTGTCAATATGGATTTTTCAGCCTCTTCTCTTGTCATTGCAGGTTCTTTTGTAAAGTTGTTTGTACCGTATTTAACTTTTTTTACTATGAATTTGTTAGAACCTTTTAGCTCCTTTTCACTGATGTTGCATTTTGAACCCACATCAGCAACGATAGTGCTACAATTGTTTTGCCTTGCCAAAACAGTGATTGTGGCTATATCATTTACAAAAGCTTTTATCATTTCACAAGTTACCTGCTGAGGGAAGGCACTTACACCTTCTTCTACCACTCCATGATCACCAGCCATTACAAAAACTGCTCTTTTGTTAATTGATGGCTTTAATGTTTCTCTAATTGCACAAACTTTTTCAGAAATATCATTGAGCATCCCCATTGCTCTATAAGGCATTATCAAATTTGAAGTCCTTTCTTTAGCTTTTTCAAAAATTTCTTGGTTTGTTGGTGCTATTTCTTTTAGAATATTTTCTAAAGGCATAAACCCTCCTTATTTATTTTATTTTTATTGGGATACCTGAGACTAACAAATAACATTCATCAGCCAAAGCAGCAATTTTTTGATTTAATATCCCCAGTGTATCCACATATTTTCTTGTCATACTATCTGCTGGGATTACTCCAAAGCCCACTTCATTTGTAATGATTATTATATCAAAGTTTAGACTACCCATTGTCTGCAATAAATAAGTAGTGTATTCTTCAATATCTTTTTGATAATGGAAAAGATTTGCAAGCCATGTAGTCATACAATCAATTAAAATTACTTCAAAATCACTATTATTTTTTAATGCTTTATGTATATTGATGGGCTCTTCTATTGTATGAAAAAGATTACCTCTTTCAGCTTTATGTTTATTGATTCTTTTTACCATTTCTTCATCAATTGGCTCTGCAGTAGCTAAGTATGCCCGGTTGGTATATTTTAAAGCCAATTTAGTAGCAAAATCAGTTTTACCACTTTTGATTCCACCTGTGATAAGAGTAACCATATTTATTAAATACCTCCAATAAATAATTGAGACTGTTTAATAATTTTGAGAAATCAAAAAGTTCTATTGATATTGTAACATTGTAATCTATTGCAAAATCGAAAATGTATTTAACAAGGTTTAGATCCAAATGGCATATTTCCTGATGGTCTTTATCAGCATTAACACCATGTAAATGAATATATTTTATTTTCTCACCATACTTTTTAATAATTTCAAAAGGGTTTTCATTATTAAGTAAAGAGTGGCCGATATCATAGCAATATTTGATTTTAGTATTTTTTAGACTATCAAAAATATTTGAAGACACTGTATTTTCTATCAAAACTGATGGGTTTAAATGGCAAATTTTTTCAATGGATTCAAAATCATCTCCATTTGAGTGAAGAAAAAAGTATGAAACATTTAAAGAAGTTAGATTTTTGATGAATGAAATCATATACTCCAAATCATCAGGATTATTTAAATTTCTATCGTAAGGAAGATGAGCAGAGTATTTTGTGTCTATTTTTTTTAGCAGTGTTAATTCATTTTTATCTAACTGGTCATACTCTCTTTTACTTTCAAAAAAAAGCAATTCTATTTCATCAAAAAGATGCTTTAGCTTTAATACATTCATTATCCTTGTATCCTGATAAATAAATGAAGTTGTTGCTAATTTTGGTATCTCTTTTTTCATATATTAGTTCCTTTATTTAGCTACCAGTTTTTAATTGCTAAACAAAAAATCCCCATTTCCCTGCAAGCTTCTACTTTTTCTTCAAAACCACCAGATTTTCCACTTACTTTTGTTACTAACAAATCTATGTCAAACTCTTTGATAATAGCTTTATTAAAATCTTTAGAGAATGGACCCTGAATTGCTATTATTTTATCATAATCAAATCCAGCCTCTAATACATCTTTTATGGATTGCTCAAAGGGGAGTATCCTGACATAGGCTTTTTCATTTAAGAAAGAAAAATGTTTTATCATTTTACTACCAATGGTTAACAAGATTTTTCTAAAATCATTCTCTTTTAAAAATGTGATGGCTTCTTTTAAGGAGTTTGCATATATTAGCTTTTTGTAAGTAATACTTATCTCACTTACCCTTATAAAGGATTCGTATGTGATATTTAAGGTATTTGCAGCATCTTTAGCAATTTTTGTAATCTCTTTTGCAAAAGGGTGGGTAGTATCTACAATTTTATAAATATTGTTCTCTTTGATAAAATCTTCTAAACTTTTTTGGTCAAATCGTTTTAAAATAACTTTATCTTTACCAAACTTTTTAGAAAACAGTTTATACCCATATTCTGTAGCTACAGAAATTATGTACTCTTTTTTGTTGTTTAAGTTTAGATTTAAATATTTTTCAGTATCAGATGTTCCACCCAAAATAAGTATTTTTTTACACATTAAAGCACACCTTTATCATGGCATTAAAAGCTGCTGCTGCTATACCACTGCCACCTTTTGTCCCTTTATTTGTTATAAATGGGATATCAGTTTTTGTGAGCATCTTCTTTGATTCTGCAGCTTTTACAAAACCCACAGGGAATCCAACAACAAATATATTTTTATCAGTATATAAACTATTTAATTCTATAACCTTTAGTAAAGCTGTTGGGGCATTTCCAATAACAAAGATTATATTATCAAAGTTTTCAAAAGCATGTTCAATAGAAGTTTCAGCTCTCGTTTTCCCCTCAAGTTTTGCAAGATCTTTAATGTTTTCATCTGAAATAAAGCAGTGTGTTTTTAGTCCACTAACTTTTAAATATTTATCTGTAATTCCAGCTTTTACCATATTTACATCGCATACCACTGCTGGTTTTGTCTGCATGATTTTTTTAAAGTTTGTAAGCCAGTTATTAGAAAAAATAATCAGTTTAGCAAAATCAAAATCACCTGATGCATGAATAACCCTTTTTACTACAACTTTTTCTTCGTCACTAAATTTTGATAAATCTACATTTTGCTCTATAATATCAAAACTCTCTTTTTCTATTGATAAACCTTTATCCATTTTTAACCTCACTAAAAAGGATTGCGGTGGATAGATAACCAGCATCATTAGGGATATCATCTGATAATAGGTCAAAAATCCTCTCTTCTGGCAAAGTTGCCCTTTCTATTAAAAAACCTTTTTTTACTAAATTGTTATTTTTGACAAAAGCTATTAGCTCATTTAACCTTTTATGCACTTTCATTATCACTACTGTAGAAAAATTACTTAATAAATCATCCAGTTTATCTAAATTGTTTGAAAGCTCTACTACACAAAAAGACTCATCTTTTATTACTAAATTTTCATTAATTCTATTTGCAGCAGCAATAAAGGATGGGACACCAGGGATTTTAATTACATCTATATCAAAAAGTTTTAACTTTTTCTCTAGATAATTAAAAGTGCTGTATATGGAAAGATCGCCAATTGTAACATAAGAAACCATTTTCCCTTCAGATAAAAAGTCGTTTATGTTTTCAGCTAATTCTTTATATCTTTTATCAAGTAAATTTTTATCGTTATTCATAGGAAAATAATATGTGTAAATTTTTGAGGAAGAAACATGTTTGCTGATAATCTCTTTTGCCAGACTTCTGCCATTTTTATCTGATTGAGGAGTAACTACAACATCTGAATCTTTTAAAATATTTAAAGCTTTTAAAGTAATAAGCTCTGGATCTCCAGGGCCTAATCCGATTGCATATATTAGTTTTTGCATTTTGTGCACCCTTCACCTTTAATGGCAAAACTGTTTGTAAAAAAGTTGGAAAATTTAACCACTTCACCAATTAGCATTATTGCAGGGAATTCAATCTCAAAATTAGAGTTCAGTAGGTTTTCAACATCTGAGACGATTATTTTTTCATCTTCAAAATCTAATTTTTCACCAATAGCAACTGGAGTTTTTTTGTTTAACCCATGTTCTACCAATAATTTTAATATTTTCATAAAATTCTTAACTCCCATATAGACTACTATACTCATGTTTAAATCCACGATTGCTTTCCAGTTGTATGCTTCATTTAGCTCACCATCTTTTTTGTGACCTGTTATGAAAATTACACCAGAAGAAATCCCTCTTGCAGTAAGAGCTGTTTCTAATTTTGCAACAAATTGTGATACTGTAGTAACTCCAGGGACTATTTCGATTAAAGCATTACACTTCCTGGCTACTTCAATCTCTTCAAGGCTCCTAGAATATATAGAAGCATCCCCACCTTTTAACCTAACTACGGTTTTATCTTCTAAAAGAGCTTTTTCTATCAAGCTGTTAATTTCACATTGAGAACAACTTGGTTTGTAAGGGGTTTTACCAACAAATATTTTTTCACAATTTACTGCATCCAACAAACTATTATCCACTAACCTGTCGTACAAAATGATGTCTGCTTCTTTAAGCTTATTTAAACCTCTTAATGTTATTAAATCTTTATTTAAGCCTGCTCCAATTAGGATAAGTTTTCTCATTTTAAGCTCCAATTGTAAAAAATGTTATTTAAAAAAAGGATGTTATCTATTGTTTTTGTATTTGCTCTTGCAAAATCAAGTTCATTTACTTTGATAAAAATAGTTTTCATGTTTCTAAAAAGTGGCCTTTTATCTGGTGGGGTTGGGGCTTTGTTCATAGGACCAACTTGGTAAATATAGATATCAGGATTTAGCGAAATGGCCTTTTCGATAGAAAATTTGACAAGTTTTTTATTTATATCTATCGCGTTTATCCCACCAGCCTTTTTTATGATATCATTTATTATGCTGTTTTTCCCTGCTACTATATAGGGTGTTTGTGTGATTTCATATATTACTTTGGGCTTTTTGTTCAGCTTTTTTATCTTGGATAGTTTATTTTTTAATTCATTTATTAAATTATTGCCAGATTCAGATACATTCATCATATAAGCTATCTCTTTTATTTGCTCAAATATTTCTTTGATAGTTTTTGGATCATATTTGTATGTTTTTATGTGAAATTTATCCAAACTGTTTGGTAAGAAACGATTGTTTGAATAGATAATTAAATCTGGATTTAAAGAAAGCATTAATTCTAAATTTGGTTTTAGGTGAGAACCCACTTTAACGGCGTTATCAAAACCTTTTATATGCTTTGTAATACCTACAACTTTATTGTTTAATCCTAACTTTATAAAAATATCAGCGCAGGCTGGAGACAATAAAATTACCCTTTCATAAGCTAAACTGCTATTAGTCAATAAAATAAAAACCATCAATACATTTAAAATCCACTTCAAAAACTTCATTCAAAATCTCCTTGTTTAAATCGTTAATATTTACTTTGCAAAGGATTTCCCCTTTTTTTAAAAATACTATCTCGTCTACTAACCCTTTTAAGATATTGATGTCATGTGATGATAGTATTATGCTTTTGTTCTCATTTGCTAAAATCTCTTTAACTGTCTTTGTATGCTTAACATCAAGCATAGAAAAGGGCTCATCAAGTAAAATAATGTCCGTATCCTGATTTAAAACTCTTGCAAGCATTACTCGTTTTTTCTCTCCACCAGAAAGCTCATTAAATTTTCTATCTTTCAAATGATAAATATCCAGTTTTTTTAGCCACAACTCAGTTTTTTCAATATCGTAATCATCAAATTTGCCTAAGGTTTTGGGATATCTTCCAAATAATACGGTATCAAAAACATCAAACCCAAAAATAATTTCGGAAAACTGGGGTAAATAAGAGATTAAATTTGCAAGCTCAATAGGTTTATAGTTAGAAATTTGTTTGTTTAAGATATTTAGTTCACCTGTAAAATTTTTATTTACTCCACTGATGATATCAAGCAGAGTGCTTTTACCAGCACCATTTTCACCTAATAGAGCTATTTTTCCCCCTTTTGATACAGTTAGATTATCAATTTTTAATGTAAAGTCTCCAACTTTTGCATTTAAATTTTTAATATCAATGATATTCATTTACCCATACCAGATATTTTTTAATTTATATTTCATTAAAAACAGGAAGAAAACCCCACCAAAAAATGAGGTGGCTACACCTACAGGCAGTTCTGCACCAGAAGGGATGATTATTCTGCAAACTGTATCTGATAGAAGAAGGAAATTTGCTCCAAATAGCGTAGAATAGATTAAATGGGTTTTCATATCAGGCTTAAAAAGCCCCCTAACAATATGCGGGATAATAAGGCCGACAAAACCAATGATACCACTAAAACTCACAGCAAAAGCAATAAGTATGGAAACTATTATAAAAAGTTTTTTTCTGGTAATTGCCACATCAATGCCAAGTGAGTTTGCAGTTTTATAGTCGTAGGCTAAGATATTTAGTTTAAAACTATTTTTAATAAGAATGAGAAAGCTTGAAATTAGCACCAGCAAAAGAATAAAAACCTTTAGGTAGGATACATCATAAAATCCCCCCATCAGCCAATAGATAATTGAGCCTAAAGATTCATCAAAATAATATTTCAAAAAGCTTATAATCGCCGAGCATATTATATTTAAAATAATTCCAGCCAGTATAATGGTGGTATAGTGAAATGATTTATCAATATTGGTAAGCCTAAATACAATATATAAGCCTATTAATGCAAACAGGATGGCAATAATAGGGGTGAATGATATATTTAATCCTAAACCGATACTTATTGCTGCACCAAGCGCTGCTGAGGCAGAAATACCGGTGGTAAATCCATCTGCCAAAGGGTTTCTTAATATTAGCTGTAAAATAGAGCCACTAAGTGAAAGCATCCCTCCTATAATAAAAGCTGTCAAAACCCTTGGTAATCTCACATTTAATAATAACTGCAATGTCAAATTGTTAAGACTTACTGCACCATTTGTCAAAGAAAAGGAAAAAATTATGATTGTAATTATCAAAGCTACGATAAATTTATTCATTTAAGATTAATCCCACCATCCTTTGCAGCATCTTTTAAATGCTCTAAAAAAATCTTTGCAAAATCGTTGTTAGAACCAAGCCCTTCAATTACAGGGATAACCTTTACCCCTTCTTTTTTCAAAACATTTTTCCAAGAATCAGGTTCATCCCCTGCCATATCATTTTTTGCATGATCACCAGCTACCACCATGAATGGTTTTAAAATCACTTTTTTGACTTTTTGTTCTTTTAACTTTTTTATTACATCATCAAGACTAGGATAACCTTCTACAACACCTATAAATGTTTTTACATCAGGATATTGTATATTAAACTCTTTTTCTGTTTCAATATATGCACCAGTGGAATAAAATTCATTCCCATGCCCCATATAGACAAGTGCAGCATTATGTTTTTTCGCTAACTCCACATCACTTTTTAATGCTTTTACTACCTCTTTTATATCTTCATGATAATCGTATTTATCACCATAAGTTCCGAGTGCTGGGCGACCCACCACGATTTTGTGAAATGGCTTCCATCTCTTTTTAATTGTTTGAATAGAGTTTAGGCCTCTAGCATATTCTAAAAGGTCAGAGAACTCTTCACCATGGTAAATATGTGTTGGCTGGATAACAATGTTTTTATACCCTTCGTCAGACAAATCACCTAATGTAGCAATAACCCCTTTTACATTTAAAATCTCTTTTGGTACCCCTTTTTTTATCCACTCTTCAGGGTGTTTATTTCTTTTTTGCCATATCTTTCTTATAATATTTGAAGTAAAAGTTACTCTAACTTCGGTATTGGGGAATTCATTTTTAACCATATTGATTATATTGATAATAGATTTTAATGCTGAAGGATGAGTTGTGCCAAAGCTTGCAATTACAATTGCTGTTTTTTCTGTTTTATTCTTTTCCATTTTAGCCATACTAACTCCTGTCGTTAAGAGTATTGCTGCAAAAATAAAAATAATAACTTTTTTCATCTAACACCCCCCAATTATATTTTTTATTATGCAATTGTCGCTTAAAAAATGAAAATGGGTATAACTTGCAAGAGTGTTATTTTTTACAAATCCATCATAGTTAACACTATTGTCAGTAAGTTTTTTGATTTCAAAAACAAAATCTTCATTACACTCTTTTATTTTAGAATAATGAAATTCATGGCCAATGAAATTTTCACCCTTTTCAAATAAATCAGTATGTTTTAATGAGGTAACATTTACATAACCTAAGGCTTGTCTTTTATCAGTCATTTCAACATTTACATCAAACAGTTTACACATTTCAAAAAACTCATTTTTTACTTTTATCCCATTTGATAAAAACATCATCCCACCACACTCTGCAAGGATAGGTACCCCTTTTTTGGATGCTTCTTTTATATAATTTTTAAGGTTTAAGTTTTTTGAAAGTTGCTCAGCATAAAGTTCAGGATATCCTCCACCAAAATATATAAAATCAGGATTTTCAGGTAATTCATCTTTTAAAGGGGAAAAATTGATAACTTGAAATCCATTTTCTTCTAGAAAATCTATATTATCCTGATAATAAAAATTAAATGCTTCATCAAAGGCAATATAGGCTTTTTTATTTTTAGTTTTTGACTTTTTCTTAATAGATACTTTATTATAAATGTAGTCGATATTTTCATAAATTTTTTCTACATCAACATAATTTGAAAAAGTATTAACAATATTATCATAAAGATTTTCTTCTACTTCAAAAGCTGTATAAATACCTAAATATCTTGAAGGTAAAACTAAATCTTTCATTTTTGGAATAGCACCAAAGACTTTTAAATCAGTGTGATACTCTATTGCGTTTATTAGCATTTTTTCATGTTTTTTAGAGCCAACATTATTTAAAACAACACCTGCCACATTGATATTTCCACCTAAACTAATCAAACCTTTTATCCTTGAAGCAATTGTAAAAGATGTTGAGCTTGAATCCAATATGAATAAGACTGGGAGGTTGAGCAGTTTTGCCACTTCGTAGGTGCTACCAGCAAAAGTTTTATAATCTATTCCATCATAAAAGCCCATTACCCCTTCAATTATTGCCATATCATAGCTATTAAGCTTTAATAAAAAATTATGTTTTAATTTTTCTTTATTTATCAGTACTGTATCTAAATTATAAGCGTTATTTCCAGTAGGATGCTTTAGGTGGAGTGTATCAATATAATCGGGGCCACACTTGAAAGGTAAAACAGATTTATGATTTAAAGTGAAATATCTTGATAAAAAAATTGTAAAAAGGCTTTTCCCTGAGCCACTTTTATCAGATGCTATTAAAACTGCTTTTTTAACCACTTGCACTCTCCAGCCTCGTTTTTGAGACCGGAGAGCCAAATTTCTAACGCACTCCGGTCCCAATACCCGGGGACACTTACACCCATAATTTGGGTGAGGCACAGGTCTTCTGGCTCGCCTTCATCCTACTCGCCCGCCTTCCCACCAAGCACCTATATATTAGGTGCTCAGCAGTGGCTCAATGGGCTTTCGTCCAGCTCACAGCTGCGGGTACAGCGCCGGATTTTCACCGGACTTCCCTTGTGCCTAATAAACCAATACCCGAATAAAAAATTTTTTTCAATAATTTCTTGAAAATTAGAATTGTTTTAATTATTTTCTAAGGAATGCAAATAAGGGTTGATAATCTTAAAAAGTGTTTTGGAAGTGTTGAGGCTCTAAAAGGTCTATCTTTTACAATAAAAGAAGGTACTATTACAGCACTTCTTGGCCCTAATGGAGCTGGTAAAACTACGACAATAAATATACTAACAGGGCTTCTCAAGGCAGATGATGGAGATATTTTCTACGGTAATTTAAAATTTAATTATAACAATAAAGATATAAAGAAATTATTGGGAGTAGTGCCGCAGCAAAATAATATTGATAGAGATTTAACTGTTTATGAAAATTTATTGGTTCATTCCATTTTATTTGGGCTAAAAAAGTTTGAAAGAGATAAGAAAATTAATGAGATTTTAGAATTTACTGGTTTATTTAATCAAAAAAATAAAAAAGCTGGAAAACTCTCTGGAGGGATGAAGAGAAGGCTTGTCATTGGTAGAGCACTGCTACATAATCCAAAGATATTGTTTTTGGATGAGCCTACAGTTGGTTTAGACCCAGCAACCAGAAGGCATATATGGGATTTTGTCAAAAATATTAACAAGACGATGGGGTGTACTGTAGTTTTAACTACGCATTATATTGAAGAAGCTGAACTTTTATCAGACTATGTATATTTTATAGATAAAGGGAAAATTATAAAGCAAGGCGAACCTGAAAACTTAAAAAATCAATTAGGAAAGTATGTTTTAGAAATTTTTAAAGATGGTAAGACTGTTGAGGAATATTTTGATACTAAGAGTAAAGCTATTGAAAAATTAAAATTTATGGAAGCTATAAGCTCTGCAAAAATTAGGGAAGTAAATTTGGAAGATGTATATTTAAAATTAACTGGTAAGAGAATAGAGGTATGATTAAAGGGGTTTATGGCGTTTATTTAAGGGAGTTGTTAGTTTTAAAATCGAGGTTCTGGAAAGTAATTTTGTCAAGTGCTATTTCCCCCCTTTTGTTTTTACTAGCTTTTGGCTATGGTATTGGCAGAAGTTCTCAAATTGATGGTTTTAGTTATGTCTCTTTTTTAATCCCGGGATTGATAACTATGAGCTCGATGAATCAAGCCTATGGTATATCTACAGAAATTAATATTTCGAGATTTTATTTTAAAGTATTTGATGAATTTTTACTGGCACCTATACCTAAGTGGCAGATTGTGATTGGGGAAGTATTATATGGAATTACAAAAGGGGTAGTCCCTGTAACAATAGTTTTAGTTTATGGTATAATTATTGGGGTTAAACTTAATATAAGCATATATTTTATTTTCTCCGTAATGCTACATCTTGTAACATTTTCATTACTTGGATTTATAATTGCTTTAATTGTAAAAAATCATGGGGATCAATTTAGTGTTAACACTTTTGTTATTACACCTATGATTTTTTTATCTGGTACTTTCTATCCTGTGGATAAAATGCCTGTTGTAGTAAAATATATAGCTTATGCTTTTCCACTGACATACTCAACAAGTTTGATTAGAAATTCTTTACTTTTAAAAACAATTTCTTTTTATTATGTTTTCATATTATTTGTTATTGTGATCTTTTTGTATTTAATTGCAATAAGAATAGTAAATAATTTAGAAACTGCATAAAAAACTTAAGCATTTAAGAGGTAAGGATGTCAAATTTGCTAAAAAAATATTTTGAAAATTTCAAAAGTTGTGTAGTTGCTTTGAGTGGCGGGAGAGATAGTGCAGCTGTGTTAAAATTAGCTGTTGAATATTTGGGTGAAGAAAATGTTGTTGCTGCAACATGTGTTAATCCAAATGTTTTTTTATATGAGATTAATAATGCTTTTAACATTGCTAAATTTTTTAATGTTTCTTGGATCCCTTTTTATGTGGACTTTTCAGAGGAGTTTTTGAATAATCCTAAGGATAAGTGTTACTATTGTAAAAAAGGGGTTTTAAATAAGTTAGTTGAGATAAAGGACTATATAGGTGCTGATGTAGTTTTTGATGGGACTAATGTTGATGATTTAGATGATTATCGGCCAGGATTAAAGGCTTTGGAAGAATTAAATGTAAAATCACCTTTATTAGAAAACTCTTTGGGTAAAAGTTTTGCAAAAAATGAAACGAAGATATTGGAAAATATAGCTGGAATTTATTTTACTGTGGAGTCCTGTGCTGCTACCAGGATTATGGAAGATAAAATTACTTTGGAAAAACTTAGGGTTGTTGAAAGAGTAGAAGATGAGCTTAGATTTAAATATCCCACTATTAGAGTTAGATTATATTCAAGTAAGATTGTAGTGGAATTTAAAAAAGCACCTATAGATTTTAGCTTTAATGATAAAGATTATGTAACTTCGGTGATTAAAAAATATTTGAAAGTTAATGAAATAAATTTTAATTTATAAATAATCACATTTAAAAAAAATGGAATTAAATATGGAAAGATTTTTATTAAAATTTATAGAACAAGCTGCTGATGCTATAATTGCTGTAGATAATAAAGGTGTTATTAAGTATTGGAATAAAGGTGCAGAAAGAATTTTTGGATATCTAAAGGATGAGGCTATAGATAAAAGTTTAGATTTAATAATTCCCACTAATTTAAGAGAAAGACACTGGGAGAGATTTTATGAGGTTATGGATTCAGGCGTGAGTAAGTATAGTGATTCTGATTTATTAAAGGTACCAGCCATTAACAAAAATGGTGATAAAATATTTATCGAATTTACAATAACTATCATAAAAGATAAAAATAATAAAATTCTTTACTGTTTTTCTATAATTAGAGATGTAACAGATAGAAAAATAAAGGGATAACATCTTTATTTATAAAAAAGATATAAGTCTTTTAAAAAGTGCTTGACAATTTGAAAAATAATTATATATTGACAGTTCGCTGACGCGGGGTAGAGCAGTTTGGTAGCTCGTCGGGCTCATAACCCGAAGGTCGTCGGTTCAAATCCGGCCCCCGCAACCAAGTAAACAATCCGGCACTTTGCCGGTTTTTTTATATGGCGGCATAGCTCAGCTGGTGAGAGCATGCGGCTCATATCCGCAGGGTCCGGGGTTCAAGTCCCTGTGCCGCCATTCTTTTTCTTCAAAAGTATCAGTTAGTTCTGTTTTGCTTCTTTCGCTTTCGGACACTTTTCGGACACTTCTAAAGTAAATAACGGCAATTAAAATGATTATAAATCATCTATAATTTCTTGCTATTTATATAATTTATTTACTTTTAACTACTTTTATTTAACCTTATTTACCCTCATTTTTACCATTCAAGTCCCTGTGCCGCCATTTTATATATCTATTTTCATTCAATTTAAAAATCATATTTCCGATTTTTAAAATTTCGTTTATAACATCTGTATGAAATCAAAAATCGGTTTAAATAACTTTTTTAAAATGAAATTGAAACTCCATACCAAACTTATCCTGTTTAATACTATTATAATTATGCTTGTTGCTTTATTATTAAGTGCTTATTCCACTAGCTTGATTGCAAAAATTGTTGAGAGATATATAGGGGAAAAAGCGTTAGCTGTTTCAAAAGTAGTATCAAAAAACCCTTATGTTATTGAAAAGGTTAAAAAAGAAGAAGGTGGGGGAGAACTGCAAAAGTATATAGAACAGTTAAGGAAAGATGTTGGCGCAGAATTTATTGTTATCGGAAATGAAAATGAAATAAGGCTAACACACCCTGATGAATGGAAAATTGGGAAAAAGATGGTTGGCGGAGATAGTTGGAGAGCCTTGAAATACGGAGAATCTTATATTTCTAAAGCTGTGGGCACATTGGGCCCTTCAATTAGAGGGAAAACACCAGTTTTTGATGAAAACAATAACATTATTGGTATAGTTTCAGTAGGTTTCTTAATCAAAGATATCAGGCAAATAATAAATAAATATGCAACAAGGATTAAATTGCTTGTAATAGAATTATTAATTATAAGTACTATCTTATCAGTAATACTTGCTAAAAATGTAAAAAAATCAATTTTTAATCTTGAACCTGTTGAAATTGCTTCTCTTTATAACGAAAAAAATACTATTTTGGAATCAGTTCACGAATCTATCTTTGCATTGGATAAAGATGGTTACTTTACAACCATAAATAAAAAGGGATCTGAAATATTGGGATTGCCAATAAAAAGTATAAGAGGGACTCATTATTCAAAATACTTTATCTGTAGTGAAATAGAAAAAGCTCTGAAAGCTGGTGAAAAATTCATTAATATCGATTTATTCATATATAATATCCCTTATTTGGCAAATATCATGCCTATAAAAATAAATGAAAAATTAAGTGGTTGTGTAATAACACTTAGAAGTAAAGATGAGTTTACTGTTCTTGCTAAGCAGCTATCTTATTTCCAAGAATATACAAATATGCTACGAGCTCAACACCATGAATTTTTAAACAAATTACATACATTAAATGGTTTTTTAAGTATTGGCGATTATGATACTGCTTTGAAATATATAAATGACGAAATAACAAATGATGTGAGTTTTTATAACAAGATAACAGGCACAACTTCTGATAAATATTTGATAGCACTATTGATAGGCAAATATAATTATGCCAATGAAAAAGGGATAATACTTGATATTGATGAAAACAGCTCTTTATTTAATATCCCAGAGCATATCAGTATTAACGATTTAATAATTATATTAGGTAATCTTATAGATAATGCTATTGAAGCATCACTAGAATCGAAAGAGAAAAAAGTTTTTATATCTTTTTATGATTATTCCAATGAACTAATATTTGAAGTTACAGATACAGGAAAAGGGATACCACAGGAAATTGAAAATCATATTTTCGAAAAAGGGGTTTCCAACAAACAGACAAAGGGTAGAGGTATAGGTTTGTATCAATCTTATCAACTTGCAAAAAAATATGGTGGTAGTATAAGCTATAAAAGATATAAAAATGAAACGGTTTTTACTGTTATTTTGCCAAAAGAGGTAAATAAATGATTACAACACTAATTATTGAAGATGATGAGCAGATTGCAAAACTACACTCTAAAATTTTGTCTAATTATGATTTAATTGAAATTAAAGCAATTGCTAATGATGTGGAAAGTGGGAAAGAATTTTGTGAAATAATCCAGCCTGATTTAATCTTACTTGATATTTATTTTCCAAATGGTGCTGAAGGTATAGAATTTTTAAAATGGTTGAGAAAAAATAATTTTTTGTCAGATGTAATTGTGATTACAGCTGCTAAAGAATACAACATTTTGCAAAGAACTCTTAAAAGGGGGATTTTTGATTACATCATCAAACCTGTAACTATCACAAGGTTCAAGGATTCGATAGAACGATATATAAAATTTTATGAAGATTTGAGAAAAAAACGAAAGATCGATCAGGCTGATATAGACTCTGTTATTTTAGGCAAAAAAAATAATAAGCTTTCTCCTGTCAATGACCTACCAAAAGGGATAGATCCCATTACACTTAACAAAGTAAAAGATACTATATCTAATCTCAATAAGCCTTATTTTACAGTGGAATTAATCAGTGAAATTTTAGAAGTAAGTAGAAATACTGCAAGGAGATATTTAGAATATCTCGTATCGATTGGTTTTTTAAATGTCGACCAAGATTACGGCACAAAAGGTAGACCAGAAAGGAAATATTTTTTTAACAATTAGGCCATTTACTTTATTTACTTTAATTCTTTTAATGTTCTTATTTCGCTAATCTTTACACATCCTACAATATAATTTAGTTTTAAAATATGAGATTGCATAAAATCCTAAATTTAGGTTTAAAGTTCATCGAACAAGGCTATTTTTTATGGAAACTTTTATATTATAAAAGTGTTATAAATTCAAGCACTATGTGTTTGGTAAAATAAGGAGGTAGTGATGTTCAAAAAACTTTTTAAGTCATTTTTAGCAGTTTTTGTGGTTTCTGTTCTCTTTTTGGGATTCTCTCCTCAAGTTAAAGCGTTTGAGCCTGAAAATCCAGAATGTATAGCACCTGCCAACCCAGGTGGTGGCTGGGATTTCATTTGTAGGACTACTTCGAAATACTTGTTCGAGCTTGGTCTTTTAAAACAGACAATGCGTGTTACCAATATGGCAGGTGGTGGCGGTGGTGTTGCTTTTGCTCATGTAACAAAAGAGCGTAACAATGATAACAATCTAATAGTTGCAGCGTCTACTAGTACCGTAGTTCGTCTTGCACAAGGTATTTACAAAGGTGCTGGGCTTGATTCAGTTCACTGGGTTGGAACTTTCGGGGCAGAATTCGGTGTTATTGCTGTAGGTAAAAAATCAAAATTTAAATCATTAAAAGAATTAATGGAAGCTGTTAAACAAAATCCAAGAAGTGTTGGTTTTGCTGGTGGTTCCTCAGTAGGTGGTTGGGATCACTTAAAGGTTATGCTTTTAGCAAGAGCTGCTGGGGTAAAAGATGTGAAAAAGTTAAAATATGTAGCTTTTGCTGGTGGTGGCGAAGCTGTAACATCTGTTCTTTCTGGCTCTGTTGAAGCATTTACAGGTGACTTGTCAGAAGTGAGAGGATTCATTGATTCAGGAGATATAAGAGTTTTAGCAGTGCTTGCTCCAAAAAGGTTAAAAATTTATCCTAACATCCCTACTGCTAAAGAGCAGGGTTATGATGTAATTGGTGCAAACTGGAGAGGTTATTATATGCCAAAAGGTGCATCGAAAGAAGCTAAAGAATACTGGACTAAGACACTTAAGAAAATGGCTGAAACTGAAGTTTTCCAAAAAGATGTTGAAGCAAAAGGGATGGAAATATTTATAAACTTTGGGAAAGATATGGATAAGTTTGTAAAAGAAAATTATGAAAATATTTACCACTTATCAAAAGAGATTGGATTAATCAGATAGACAATTC
This sequence comes from Deferribacter thermophilus, assembly GCF_049472675.1. Lineage (NCBI taxonomy): Bacteria > Pseudomonadati > Deferribacterota > Deferribacteres > Deferribacterales > Deferribacteraceae > Deferribacter > Deferribacter thermophilus. The sequence goes on along the minus strand of NZ_JAPNXM010000003.1, from coordinate 123,064 downwards.
TTGTTGGGGCTGAAAAACAGCCCCTATATTTTTATTTCTAAGGAGTTTACTATGAGTGATAGAATTTTTGGATTAGTTGGCTTAGGCTTAGCAATTTTTTATTTATGGGCAGCATCAATAATACAAGAAAGTTTTATTACTGATGCAGTTGGGCCTAAAACTTTTCCTTATATTATAGGGGCTGTCCTTCTTTTATGCTCTTTATACATATTAATTAAACCAGATCCAGAGCCTGACTGGCCTGATTTTAAGATTTTTATCGAAATTGTCTTTGCCACTGCAGTCTTATTTTTATATGCATGGTGTTTACCTAAATTAGGATTTATAATTTCTACTTTTTTTGCAACAACATATCTTTCATGGAGACTTGGAACAAAACTTTTAGGTTCTATAATTACTGGTTTTTTAACATCAATAGGGATTTATGTGGCTTTTCATCTGATTCTGGGATTGTCTCTTGCAAAAGGGCCTTTTGGATTTTAGGAGGACATAAACAATGGATGTATTCGGATATTTATTGCATGGATTTTCTGTAGCATTAACATTAAACAATCTGTTTTTAGCTCTTGTAGGTGCCTTTTTAGGAACTCTTTTTGGAGCATTACCTGGGCTTGGCCCTGCTAATGGTGTGGCTATCTTAATACCTATAGCTTTTTCCCTTGGTCTTGGGCCTATTGGTTCTTTAATTTTATTAACAAGTGTTTACTATGGTGCTATGTATGGAGGAAGAATTAGCTCTATTTTATTAAATATCCCTGGTGATGAGCCTGCGATGATGACCTGTCTTGATGGATATCCAATGGCTCAAAAAGGTAAAGCAGGTGAAGCTTTATCACTTTCAGGGATAGCATCATTTTTAGGTGGTTTTATTTCTACCTGTGGTCTTGTTTTGGTTGCCCCACAACTTGTAAAAATAGCATTACTATTTGGCCCAGCTGAATATTTTGCATTATATGTTATGGCTTTTGCTACTCTTGGTGGAATTACTACAAAAAATCAAGCAAAATCACTGTTTGCATCAGCTTTTGGTTTAGCCATAGCAATGATAGGAAGTGACTCTCAAACAGGGGCAGAAAGATTTACTTTTGGTAATATTCATTTATATGATGGGATAGATTTTTTAATAGCTATTGTGGGGCTTTTTGCTATTAGTGAGGTTTTTGTTTTTATAGAGGCAAGTAAAAAAGATGGTTCTGTAAAAAAGGTTAAAGAAATTGGCAGAATTTTACCAAACTTTAAAATACTGGTTAAATCGGTTGGTACAGTAATAAGGTCGTCAATAATAGGTTTTATTGCAGGTGTCTTACCTGGTGCGGGTGCATCTCTTGGCTCTTTTTTGGCTTACACTGTTGAAAAAAATATTAGTGATCCAGCTGGTAAAAGTTTTGGTAAAGGTGATCCAAAAGGTGTAATTGCTCCTGAGGTTGGTAATAATGCTGCAGCAGGTGGGGCATTAGTGCCGATGTTATCGCTTGGAGTCCCAGGATCTGGTACTACTGCGGTTTTACTTGCAATTTTGTTGCAGTTAAATATTACTCCTGGCCCATTACTTTTTAAAAACAACCCTGATGTGGTTTGGGGTTTAATTGCTGCGTTGTTCATAGCAAACTTTATGCTTCTTGCGTTAAATATTCCACTTGTAGGACTATTTACTAGAGTATTAATGATACCTACAAAGATACTTATGCCTGTAATCGCTATGATTTCTATTATTGGGATTTACGGTTTATCTGGCTCTACATTCGATGTTATGTTGACAGTCGCTTTTGGTTTTTTGGGATGGGTCTTCAGAAAGCTTGAAGTGCCCTTAGTGCCAATTATTTTAGGGATATTGCTTGGTAATGAAATGGAAGTTAATTTAAGAAGAGCATTGCAAATATCTGATGGTGACTGGAGTATTTTATTTGGTTCACCATTATCGATAACTCTGTGGATTATTGCTATAGTAGGTTTATTGTTACCAGTGGTTGTTGGAAAACGTTTGAAAAAGAAAATGGTGATGAGATAATATGGTTAAATTAATTTTAATTATAGTTTTTGGTGTAATTGGTGGAATAATTTCTCAAAAGTTAGATATACCAGGTGGAGCCGTTGTGGGCTCCATGCTTTTTTCTGCGATTGCTGCTATTGTTTTAAAAAATGATTTTGTGATGCCAAAATATTTAAGTACTGCAATTCAAATTATTTTAGGGATATCATTAGGTTTTTCCTTTAATAGAAATATCTTAGAATTGGCTCCAAAGGTAATCTTAATTGGTGTTGTTAGTACTACAATTCTTTTAATTGTAGCAATCTGTCTTGCTCTTTTATTTAGCAAATTGAAAATTTTAGACTTTGGGACAGCGTTGTTTGGTTTTTCTCCAGGTGGGATGTCTGGAATGAGCATTTTAGCTCAAACGGAAGGGTTTAAAACACAGATTGTGGCTTTTTTACATACAATAAGAATATTTTTCCTCTTTTTAATCGTTCCCATTTTAGCAAGATTGATTAAATAGAACTTATCAAATACAATTATAGCTCTTGAATAAATTTTCTTATTATCTAATTTTACTGTTAGGGGTTTTTATGGTTAGAAGAAGGGATTTTTTAAAATTTGGGGCAACTGCAGCTATTTCGTTTACAATTCCAATTGAGAGTTTTGCTGATAAAAAATCAGAAGTTTTTGTTATGGAGTCTGAAAATCACAGAAAAGCAACCGAATCTATAATTGAGATGTTGGGAGGTATTAATCGCTTTATTAGCAAAGGGGATATTGTGGCTGTAAAGCCAAATATGGCTTGGGCAAGAGAGCCTGAATATGCAGCAAATACCAACCCAGCTGTGGTGGCTGAAGTTGTTCGATTGTGCTATAAAGCAGGTGCTAAAAGAGTTATTGTAACAGATAACCCTTGCAACAACCCAAGAAGTGTATTTAGTCTTTCTAAAATTCCAGAATATGCACACAAAGAAAATGCAAAAGTATTTGTACCTCAAAACAGACATTATAAAATAATGAATATCCAAGGTAAGTTTTTAAGGGAGTGGCCAGTACTGGAGGTCTTTAAAAAGGTTGATAAGGTTATAAATATCCCAGTTGCAAAAAATCATTCTTCGTCAATAGTAACGATTGGCATGAAAAACTGGATGGGAGCAATTGGCGGAAATAGAGGTTATCTCCATCAAAATCTACATCAGGCTATTTTTGATTTGGCAATGTTTTTTAGGCCTACACTTACAATTGTGGATTGTACTAGGATAATGTTAAAAGGTGGCCCATCTGGTGGGGACTTAAAATATGTTAAAAAATTAAATAGAGTTGTTGCTTCTCTTGATTTTGTTGCTGCTGATGCTGTTGCTTGTGAATACTTAGGTTATAATCCAAAAGATGTAGGTTATTTAAAACTGGCTAATGAATATAAAGTGGGTAACATTCATAAATCAGCAATTAATTTAATTTATGAAAAAATTTAGGCTGATATCGCAGATAGTTTTTTTCTTAATTTTTATTTTAATTTTTTTTAGAGCTATTATCGATTTGAATTATTATGGAGAGTCTTTTGATTTAAAAGGTGGTTTAAAATATATTTTTATTGTTGATCCATTAATAGCAATTACCACATTTATTGCGGCGCATAAATTTGAATTGATCTTTGGTATAAGTGCAATCTTTTTACTATTAACATTAATTTTTGGAAGGTTTTTTTGTGGATGGATATGCCCTTTTGGTTCAATACATCACTTTGTTAGTTATGTATCAGCGAAGTTTTTTAAAAGAAAATATGAGCATAAACTTACAAATTTATATAAATTAAAATATTATATTTTAATAGTTTTGATATTTTTTGCCTTTTTCAAGTTAAATTTTGCTGGTTATTTTGACCCTTTATCGATATTAGTTAAAGGGTTTGGAATATTTATATTACCTGTAATATCATTGATTTATAAATTGGAATTATTACCAGAAAATATTAAAGACATTCTGTTTTATAATATATTAGGGAGAGAAAATTTCTATTATTCACAATCTGTTTTAATAGGGAGTTTTTTTATTTTTCTAATAGGGCTTAATATTTATAAAAGTAGATTTTGGTGTGTATATTTATGCCCGCTTGGTGCATTATACGGTTTTTTAGCAAAGTATTCATTTTTTAAGATTAAAAGGTTAGAAAATTGTTCAAATTGTAAATTATGTAATGAAGAATGTTATGCTAATGCAATGCCAGGGGGAGATCTTTTTAAAAGTAGCGAGTGTATGTTGTTATTTGATTGTTTAGGAAAATGCTCAAACAATGCAATATCTTATAAATTAAAAACTACTGTTACTAATATTGATTTAACAAGGAGAGAAACAATTTTTACTTTAATTACAGCTACCGCTGGTATCAGTATTGCAAAGATATCAAATATCCCAATAGGAAGAAATCCTAACCTAATTAGACCCCCTGGTTCGAAGATAGAAGATGAATTTTTAAATCTCTGTATTAGATGTGGTGGATGTATGAAAGTATGCCCTGAAAATTTTTTGCAGCCAGCTTTTTTGGAAGCAGGTCTATTAGGTCTGTGGACACCTATTGGTAATGCAAATTTTGGTTATTGCGTTTTCAATTGTAACCTTTGTGGTTTGGTATGCCCCACTGGAGCAATTGAAAAATTGAGTATTGATGAGAAGAAAAAATTTGTAATAGGTACTGCATTTATAGATAAAAATAGATGTTTGCCTTATGCATATAATACTAATTGTATGGTGTGTGAAGAGCACTGTCCTACTAGTCCAAAGGCCATTTATTTTGAAGAAGAAATTTTAGAAGATAATAACAATAAAAAAATTTTGAAAAAACCTAAAGTAAACCCCAGATTATGCATTGGTTGTGGAATTTGCCAATACAAGTGTCCTGTAACAGATAAACCTGCTATTTACATCACTTCTATAAAAAAAGGGGGGTTGTTCTTTTAATATACAGTTAAAAAAAATTTGAATTGTTGTTCTACATACCTCAATTGATTCTCTAACATTTGCTATGACAAATTCTTCAATAATTACGATGAACAAGTGCAACGAAGTAATCTCAATGATAAGATTAGCTCCAAAATCATAGTTTATCGTGCAATACCTTATAATATCATCTTAGAAAAATTAAAAAAAAGTTGAGGATATTAAAATTTTGTGTAAAAGGTATTGCTAATAATTTATTTGTTTTTGGGAGTTTATTATGGCGCATATCAATTGGTTTGAAGTCTTATCAGGTCTTTTTGGTGGTTTGGGGCTTTTTTTAATGGGGATGAAGTTCATGTCAGAAGGGCTGCAAAAGACAGCAGGCAAAGGTTTAAGAAGTATTCTTGAAAAGCTGACTACTAACAGAATAGTAGGGGTTATCGTAGGATTAATTGTAACTTCTATTATTCAAAGTAGCTCAGCTACTACCGTTATGGTTGTTGGTTTCGTCAATGCTGGCTTGATGAACTTATCTCAGGCTCTTAGTGTGGTTTTAGGAGCAAACATTGGGACAACTATGACAGCCCAGCTGATAGCTTTTAAAGTGAGCAAATTAGCTTTGCCAGCTGTAGCAATTGGTGCTGCATTAAGATTATTTTCTAAAAACAAAAAGCGCCAATATATTGGAGAAGTGTTAATCGGCTTTGGTTTACTATTTATAGGTTTAAAAACAATGGAGCATGCCTTTGTCCCATTGAGGAAAAGTCAACAATTTACTGATATGTTTCTATATTTCTCTAAAAATCCATTAGCAGCTATTGTGGCAGGTGCTGCATTGACAATGATTGTGCAAAGTAGTTCTGCAATGATGGGGATAACCATTGCCCTTGCAACAACAGGTTTGATTGATTATTCAGCTGCAATTGCCTTTGTTTTAGGTGAAAATATAGGGACAACAATAACAGCAAACTTAGCAGCCATTGGTGCTAACAGCACAGCAAAAAGAGCTGCATTGGGTCATTTTTTGTTTAACTTTGTAGGTGTTTTTTATATGTTTTTTCTACTCAAAATTATGGGGCATTTTATCGATGTGATTACACCAGGGGATCCATTCTATGCTGATGCAAATGGTAATGTACCATATGTGGCAAGACATATAGCAAACTTTCACACTGCATTTAACGTAATAAATACAATGATATTTTTACCTATACTTGGTCTGTTAGGAAAATTATGCGAGAAAATAATAAAAGAAGATAAGAGGAAAACCCAATTTGTCTATATAGATGATCGCCTCATTGACACACCTGCACTTGCAATAGCTCAAGCTAAAAAAGAAGTGGAAAGGATGTCAAATATTGCACTATCAATGTTGAAAGATGCTAAGACAGCGTTTTTTAATAGAGATTTGAAGTTGATAGGCGATATATATGCCAGAGAAGATATTGTTGACCAGTTGGAAAAAGATATTACTGTCTTTGTTGTTCAGCTCTTTCAAAAACCTTTGAGTGAAGAAAACTCCAAAACAATAAACAATATTTTACATGTTTTACATGAAATAGAAAAAATTGCAGATCACGCTGAAAATATAGCTAAATTTACTGAGAGGATAATAGAAAAAGATATTCAGTTTTCACCACAAGCGATGAAAGAGATGGAAGAAATCTTTGATGTAGTCATAAAATTTGCTGAGAACATTTTGAAAATTTATAATAGTGAAGATTATGATCAAGTTGTTGATACTGAAGATGAAAATAGGATAGATGAACTAAGAAAAGAGTTTAAAAACAATCATATGAAGAGACTAAATGAAGGTGTCTGTAATGTGGATGCAGGTATAGTTTATGTGGATATATTAAACAATTTAGAAAAGGTGGGGGATCATACTTTTAATGTTGCTCAAATAATTAAAGAGTTTTCATGAAATAAATAAGGGGTAATTATGTCTGAGCTAATTGGAAGCTTGCCAGATAAAGCAAGAGATGTCTATGAAATAACAAAAGGGTTAATAAAAGGGGAAAATGGTAAGTGTATTTATGATAAATATAAAGATGTAATTTCAAAGATATCTGCTTTAGATGTAATAGTTGGGTTTGATTTAATTGTAAATGATGGTTTTGAAATGACCGATATTAAGATTGCAGTGAGTAAAGCGTTAAATCTTTTTTATAAAAGTTTAATTCAATATGATTTGCCTATTTATTCTGAAGATAACATTTTATACTATTTGGCTGAAGATAATGATAAGTTGTTAGAAAAAATTAATGAATTTAAAGAGATAGTTAAAAAAATAAGTAAAGAAGGGGGTATTAGTTCTGTAAAAAATGATTTATTAGATCATATTTTTAACTTGGAGAATTTTGATAAACACTACATAATTAAGGAAAATATTTTGTTCCCTCTTATAGAAAAAAGTTTTAAATATTATGGTTGCTTAAAAATTATGTGGTCTATTCATGATGATATTAGAAATTGCTTGAAAAACCTAAAAAAAGTTATTGAGTCATCCCATTTTGATATTAAAAGGTTTAATTCTTTAATTGGGAAATTGTTTTTTGATATGCATACACTTGTGTTTAGAGAAAAGTTTATACTCTTTCCTGTTTGTGCAAAGTTTATCGATGAGACTGAATTGCAAAGATGTTTAATTGAAGCATTGGAAATAGGGTTTCCACTGGCAAAAGCTGATATTGGTAAGGTGAATAATATCAAGCAAGACTTTAAGATGAAAAATTATAATAAAGATGGTGGATTGATTGATCTTGATACAGGCTTAGTTTCAGCTGAACAGATTAAATTAATTTTTAATAACTTACCAGTTGATATAACTTTTGTAGATGAAAATGATACTGTAAGGTATTTTTCTTCTCCTAAAGATCGCATTTTTGTAAGAACAAAAGCAATTATTGGGAGAAAGGTTCAAAACTGTCACCCTCATGAAAGTGTTCATATAGTTAATAAAATAATTGATGCCTTTAAGAAAGGGGAAAAAGATTTTGCAAGATTTTGGATACAGCTAAAAGATAAGTTTATCCTAATACAATATTTTGCAATTAGAGATAATAAAGGAAATTATAAAGGGCTGATAGAGGTTTCTCAAGATATAACAGATATTAGAAAGTTAGAAGGTGAGCAAAGGCTATTGGATTGGGAAAATAATGAATAAACATTGTTTGATTTCCTTGACGTTAAAAAGATAACATTTTATACTTTTATTAACTGGAGGTGATTTATGGGATTTAATTATTACGAGAAAGATGGGGTAATAGTTATAGATATTCCTCAAAGATTAGATGCTTCAAATTCTCAAGAGCTTAAAGATTTATTAGCAAAATATGTGTCAGATAAAAAATATAAGTATGTAATGAACTTATCTAATACAGAGTTTATTGATTCAAGTGGACTTGGGGCTATTGTATCAAAGATAGCTCATTGTAGGGCAAATGGTGGAGATGTAAAAATCGTGGTGACGAATGAAAGAATTAAAGAGATCTTCAATATAACTCATTTGGATAAAGTGCTAAAGGAATATAAAACAGTTGATGAAGCTTTAGGAAGTTTTTAGTAGAACTTTATGGCAAAGAGAAAATTTGATCCTTCCAAATTTCATCTTTTAGAAGCAGATTATAGTAAACCACTTTTAGAAATCCCTGTAGAGTTAAAAAAGAGGATTCTTAATAGGCTTGCGATATTATATGATTCATTTACAGCAAAAAAATGGTATCCCGAAGTAGAGCGGTTGATGAAAGTTTATTATGCCCACAAATCTGATGAGATGAAAGAGTGGGAAAAAGGGTTTAATCCGAAAGATCGCTTTACAGAAAAAGATGTTGTTCTTATAACTTATGGAGATATAATAAAAAATAGGTATAAAAAACCTATTAAAATACTTTCTAATTTTATAAAAAAATATTTAAAAGGGGTAATAAATACTATCCATCTTTTACCTTTTTTCCCTTATTCATCTGATAGAGGTTTTTCTGTTATTGATTTTGAACAGGTTGATCCCAGAATTGGTAGCTGGGAAGACATTATTAATCTAAAAAAAGATTTTAAGCTTATGTTTGATGGAGTTTTTAATCATGTATCTTCAAAAAGTAGATGGTTTCAGGAGTTCTTAAATGGAAATCCTGACTATCAGGACTATTTTATTGTGTTGTCAACAAAAGAGATGATTTCTGAAGATCATTTAAAACTGATATTGAGACCAAGGACGACTCCTCTTTTTACAGAATTTGATACCATAAATGGTAAAAAGTTAGTTTGGACTACTTTTAGCCCTGATCAGATTGACCTAAATTATAGAAACCCAAAGGTTTTGATAAAGATGCTGGAAATACTCCTTTATTATGTTAGGAGAGGGGCAGATATTATTAGGCTTGATGCAGTGACATATTTATGGGAGGAACTTGGTACAGAGTGTGCACATCTTAAACAAACACATGAAACTATAAAACTTTTTAGAGATATATTAAATTTTGTAGCTCCTCATGTTGCAATAATTACTGAAACAAATGTGCCTCATGAGCAAAATATCAAATATTTTGGTAATGGGTATGATGAGGCGCATATGGTATATAATTTTGCTTTACCCCCTCTTGTTCTTTATACTTACTATTCAAAAGATTCCACAAAGCTTACAAGATGGGCAAAATCTATAGAAAAGGTCTCTGATGAAGCGACATATTTTAACTTTTTAGATTCTCATGATGGCATTGGTTTATTGCCTACTAAAGGGATTTTGGATGAAAAAGATATAGAGATGATGGTTTTAAAGACATTAGAGCATGGTGGTTTTATTTCTTATAGGACTGATAATGATGGGAAAGAATCTCCCTATGAGTTAAATATTACATGGTATAGTGCATTAAATAATGAAAATGAGCCAGAGGATGAGATTATTAGGTTGAAAAGATTTGTTTCATCTAGGGTTATAGCCCTTTCATTTATGGGTGTGCCTGCTATTTACATCCATGGTTTACTTGCATCAAAAAATGATGCAGAAGCAGTTTTAAATGAAAAACAGACTAGAAGTATAAATAGAAAGGTTTTAAATGAAAAAAACTTATACAGTATTTTAAATGATGAAAATAGTTATAGTTATAAAGCACTAAAGATGTTAACCGATGTGATTTCAAAAAGGGTAAAAGAGAAAGCTTTTCATCCCAATGCAAAACAAATAATTTTGGACATAGATAAAAGTGTTTTTGCCCTTATTAGGGAATATAAAGACTCAAAAGTTTTAGTTATTGTGAATATCACTGATTCAAAAATTAAATTATCTGTGAATTTAAAACAGTATTTTGGGGAAAAATCAAAATTGAAAGATATAATTTCAGGTAAAGAATATTTCTATAGAGATGATTACTTGTTCATAACACTAAATCCTTATGATTTTTTATGGTTGAAAAATGCTGGTTAAATAGATGTTATGCTATATATTAAAATTCTGATTTGTTTATATTTAACTTATTGGTGTTTAAAAATAAAAAAGTGTTGATTTTTTTATTAACATGTGTCAATATTTTTTAGAACAGAATTAGTAGGGGGTATTTTTATGGGTAAATTTAATGATATGTTAAAGGAGTATGGTGTTAGTAGAAGGGATTTCCTTAAATACTGTACTGCATTATCTGGAACTTTAGCTTTATCACCAGCTTTTGCTCCAAAAATTGCTGAAGCTATTGAGAGTGATAACAGACCACCAGTTATTTGGTTAGAATTCCAGGATTGTGCAGGAGATTCAGAGTCTTTATTAAGAGCAAATAGGCCAACAGTTGCTGAACTTGTATTGGATTACTTATCTATTGATTATCATGAGACAATTATGGCTGCAGCTGGACATCAGGCTGAAGCTGCAAGAGACGAAACTGTAAAAAAGTATAAGGGTAAGTATATTTGTGTAGTTGAAGGTTCTATCCCTGTTGCTGATGATGGTGTTTATTGTTGTGTTGGTGGTAAGTCAGCTGTTGATATTTTAAAAGAGGTCGGTGGAAATGCTGCTTTTGTTATTGCAGTTGGTAGTTGTGCTACCTTTGGTGGTTTGCCTGCAGCATACCCTAATCCAACAGGTGCTAAGTCTGTAAAAGAGATTATACCAGAAAAAACAGTTATTAATTTACCTGGATGCCCAATGAATGTTGATAATTTAACTGCTACTATTGTACATTATTTACTTTTTGGTGCTCCACCAGCACTTGATAAGTTTTTAAGACCAAAATTCGCTTATGGTAAAAGGATTCATGATAACTGTGAAAGGAGAGCTCATTTTGATGCTGGTCAGTATGTTGAAGAGTGGGGTGATGAAGGGCATCGTCAAGGATGGTGTTTATACAAGATGGGTTGTAAAGGTCCTGAAACATTTCATAACTGTCCAACAGTCAGATGGAATGAAGGCACAAGCTGGCCTGTAATGGCAGGGCATGGTTGTGTTGGATGTAGTGAACCAGGTTTTTGGGATACTATGACTCCAATTTACAAAAGATTACCAAATGTTCCTGGTTTTGGTGTTGAAGCTACAGCTACAAAAATTGGAACAACTATTGTGGGGATATCAGCTGTAGTGTTTGGCGTTCACGGTATAGTTACAGCAATAAGAAACCGTGGACTTGTTAAAAAAGTAGAAAATGAATTTGAAGATAAAGAATAATATAAAGTGGGGTGTAAGCTATGGCAAATAGAATAGTAGTTGATCCAATTACTAGGATAGAAGGGCATTTAAGAATAGAGGCTAAAGTAGAAAATGGAAAAATTGTAGATGCCTGGTCTAGCTCTACTATGTTTAGAGGTGTAGAAAAAATCCTGCAGGGTAGAGATCCTAGAGATGCTTGGTATTTTACTCAAAGATTTTGTGGTGTTTGTACAACAGTTCATTCTATTGCTTCAATTAGAGCTGTAGAAAATGCTTTAGGGATAAAAGTTCCATTCAATGCTGAGATGATAAGAAATATCATCATTGGTATTCAAAATGTTCAGGACCATGTAATACATTTTTATCATTTACATGCATTGGATTGGGTTGATATTGTCTCAGCACTCAAAGCTGATCCAAAGAAAACAGCTGCTTTACAGCAGAGTATATCTGATTGGAAATATTCTAGTGAAGATTATTTTAGAACTGTGCAGAATAAAGTTGCTGCGTTTGCTAAAACAGGAAGGCTTGGGCCATTTGGAAATGCTTACTGGGGACACCCAGCTTACAAGTTGCCACCAGAAGCAAATTTAATGGCAGTTGCTCACTATCTTGAAGCATTACACTTACAAAAAGAGATTATCAAAATACATGCTATTTTAGGTTCTAAGAACCCACATCCACAAACTTTCCTTGTTGGTGGTATGTCTATACCTGTTGATCCAAACAGTCAAAATGCTTTAAATGCTGATAGAATTGCTCAAATAAAAGAATTTGTTAATATGGCAAAAGAATTTGTAGAAAAGGTTTATATACCAGATCTTTTGGCTGTAGCACAATTTTATCCTGAGTGGGCGTCTATTGGTGCTGGAGTTAAAAACTTCTTATCTTATGGTGAGTATCCAGAAGATCAATCTGGTTATCCAAATGGCTTATGGATCCCTTCAGGTATAGTGTTAAATGCAGATATTAGTAAGGTTTTAGATGTTGATCAGAAAAAGATTACTGAGTATGTAACTCATTCCTGGTATGAGTATACAGGTGGGGATGATAAAGGTAAACACCCATTTGATGGTGAGTCCAATTGGAAATATACAGGTCCAAAACCACCTTATGACTACTTAGATGTGGATAATAAATACTCATGGGTTAAAGCTCCAAGATATGATGATAAACCGATGGAAGTTGGTCCTTTAGCAAGAATGGTTGTAGGTTATGCAAAAGGGCATAAAGAGATCAAAGATGCTGTTGACTGGGCATTGAAAAAGCTTGGTGCTGGTCCAGAAGTACTATTTTCTACTTTGGGTAGAACAGCGGCAAGAGGTATAGAAACACTTATTACAGTTAACAGATTGTATAAGTGGATTGATATGCTTGTTGCTAATATCAAGTCTGGTGATTTATCTATACATAATGGTGAAAAATGGGATCCAGAAACTTGGCCATCAAAAGCAGCTGGTTATGGCTGGCATGAAGCTCCAAGGGGTTCTTTAGGGCATTGGATTGTGATTGAGAATAAACAGATAAAAAATTATCAGGCTATAGTTCCATCCACTTGGAATGCTGGCCCAAGAGATGCAAAAGGGCAAAGAGGCCCATACGAAGAATCACTAATTGGGACACCTATTGCTGATCCAGAAAAACCAATTGAAATATTAAGAACAATTCACTCTTTTGACCCATGTCTTGCATGTGCAGTGCATGTATATGATGAAAAAGGGAAACTTCGTTCTAAAGTGAAGGTATTATAGGGGGCCACTATGGCTAATGTAAATGCAAAATGTCCAGTTAGAAGATATGTTTATGTTTGGGAAGCTCCTGTTAGAATCAGCCACTGGCTAAATGTTTTTTCGATAATAATATTATCTTTTACAGGTTTGTATATCCACTATCCATTTATTTCTGCTTCCTCAAGGTATGGTGTTTATGTAATGGGAACAATCAGGTATATCCATTATCTTGTTGGGATGATATTTGCTTTTAGTGTTATTTTAAGATTATTCTGGTTGTTTGTAGGAAATAGGTATTCAAGCTGGAGATCTTTTGCTAATCCTCTTAAGAAAGAGGATAGGAAAATATTTTTTTCCTACATTAAATACTACACATTTTTAGAGAAAGATCCTCCACATACACTGGGGCATAACCCAGTGGCACTTCTTGCTTATATTGTTCTTTTTAATCTTTTTATTTTACAGATAATTACTGGATTTGCATTGTGGGCTCAAGCTGATCCTAACTCAACCCTCTACTCACTTACATCATGGGTATTTTCCATTGCAAGTAACCAGTGGGTTAGATTTTTCCATTATTTGGTTATGTATCTAATAGCTGGGTTTGTAATTAATCACTTGTACTCAGCAGTCATTTTTGACTTTAAAACTCAATCTGGAGAAATCAGTTCTATCTTTTCAGGTTGGAAGCCTGAAAGAAATCATTAATAAAAGCCGCCATCAGGCGGCTATTTTTTTGAGGGTGTGATGAAGATATTAGTTTTAGGTTTAGGGAATCTTTTAATGAACGATGATGCTGCAGGATTAGAAATTATTTATAGATTACAGAAACAATATGATTTAAATAAATACCCATTTTTGCACTTTATGGATGGTGGCACATTGGGGCTTGATATTGTTCCTCATCTTTCTGATGTTACTCATCTCATTATTGTCGATGCTGTGGATCTGGACTTAAAACCAGGAACTGTTGTAAAAATTGAAGGTGATGATATACATGCTGTATTTGAAAGTAAATTGTCCCCTCATCAGATGGGTCTAAAGGATATATTAACTGCTGCAGAGCTAGTTGATATGAAACCAGAATATGTCGTAATGTATGGGATACAAATTAAAGATATCAATATGGATCAACAGTTTTCTAAAGAAGTATTAGATGGTTTAAATAAACTTGAAGAGGCAGTAAAATCTGAGATTGAAGGGCTTATTTCTAAACTTAAAGATGGAAATCATAAAGTCCCTTAAAAGAGCTATTTAATTTTTGTTGGAATAGATATTAACACCTTAGAGGACTAAAAGTTTCACAAATAAAGTATAAATAATTTTGTAAAATACAAAACTAATATATAGATGTTCTTATAATTTTTTTTAATCATTTGCTACAATGAAAGCACCTGGATATTTGTATTTTAACTTTTTGAGAGCTCTCTCAGCCTTTTCAAGTGAGTGATACCCTGTAAGTTGTACTCGATAAAATGTTTTACCCTTTAGATAAACTTTTACAATTTTAGAGTTATAATATAGATCAGCTAATCTTTTAGCATTTTTATACATTGTAAAGGAACCTATTTGAATGGCAAAGTTTCCATTATTTATATCGTATTTTTTCCCTTTAAATCTGTAAAAATCAGGGTTTTCTGAAAGAAGAGTTATTTTTACTTTTGCAAGCCCTTTTTCAACGATACCAATCTTTTTAGCTGCTGCATAAGAAAGATCGATTATTCTACCGCTAACAAAAGGTCCTCTATCATTGATTTTTACTATAACCTCTTTTCCGTTTTCTAAATTTTTGACATGAACATAACTACCAAGTGGGAGTAGTTTGTGAGCAGCTGTTAATGCGTACATATTAAATCTTTCTCCACTTGCTGTCAATTTTCCATGCTCTTCACTTCCATACCATGAGGCTATTCCAACTTGTTGAAAACTTTTTATTTTTGTATATGGATAATATTTTTTCCCGTGAATAACATAAGGTCTTCCATAAGTGATACCTTTTGATTCCTTTATAACTGGGGAGTGTTTGCTGGTACAGCTAAAAATTAGCAGTGTTAGTACTAAACAAATAAAGATCGATGATTTCCTTAACACTTTTAACCCCTTCATCTATAGAATTATAAGATACTTTATAATCGACTTTTTTGGGAAATGACTTTTTGTATAATGGATCGTAGTAGTTTTTTAGTAGTAAGTTTACAAAATCATAAAAATGTTTTTTTTCAAAGTAATTAAAAAGTAACTCTACATTTTTGGTGCCTAAATATTTTTTTATATGATTTAAAGCTGTTAAAACAGATGATTTATCAGTGTAAGGTAAATAGGTTTTTAAAGTATAGTTTACTCTAAACTCAAATGAGGGTTCCATCAGAATTGAAATACCATTTTTAAAAAGTTTGAATAAGCTATCTGGAATTGTGACTTTTCCTATTTTTTTACTCTCCCCTTCAGTTATTAAATAATTTGGGAATTTGTTCTTATAAAATGAGTACCATAGTTTTGATTCAAACTTTTTTTGAGTGATATTTTCAAATTCTGGCTCGCCAATAAAACCAAAGCTTGAACCTTTATGACAAGCGCAATTTTCAATATTTAAAACTGGATAGTTAATATTTTCCAACTCTTGTAAAATTTTAGTTTTAGCACTACCTGTGGGGCCATAAAGTATTATCAAAATCGGTTTATAGTTATTAGCTAATCTCTCATTAAAAAAATTGAAGACATGTTTTCTAAAAACTTTATAACCACCTGTTAATTTGTTTACATTTAAGCCAGCTAATTTTGCAAGGGCAGCCATTGTTTCACTTCGATCACCACCTCGCCAGCAATAAATAATTGTTTCTTTTCCATTTTCGATTGCTTTTTTGATTTTTCGAATAATATCAGGTAATTTTGGACTTACTAAATCAACAGCTTTGAGTTTTGCCTCTGATGATCCTTTTTGTTTATAAATAGTTCCAACTATACTTCGCTCCTCATCATTTAGTAAAGGGATATTAATGGAAGTAGGTATATGATCTTCTTTAAATTCTATGGGAGCTCTTGCATCAATAAGATTAAAGCTTGAAATCCCTTTATTTAGTATATAGTCTAATTCAACCCTTTTTATAAATAACATCAGTAACTTATTTTCTTAAGAATGTCCAAAAATTGTTTTACAGAATTTCGTAGAGTTTTTTTCTTGTTATGCACTAAGTAAATATCCTTTTCAACTACCAAGTCAACTATAGGGACTCCAATTACTTCATCTCCACAAATTTCATTTTTTAAAGCATATTCGCTCATGAAACCAATACCTAATTTTCTCTTAACACTATGTAATACTGCATGAGAAGTACTTACTGTAGCTACTACTTTTAAGGTGTCAAAGTCATAGCCCTTTTGTTTTAATGCATATTCCACAGCTGCTCGTGTACCTGAACCTAACTCTCTGACGATAAATTTTTCATGTAAAATTTCTTCTAAGAAGATACTATCTCTCGTATAAAAAGGGTGATCTTTATAAACAGCCAAGATAATCTTATCCTTCAAAAAATGAGTGTAATCGAGCCCTTTTTTGGGTATCTTTCTTGATACAATAGCAAAATCTAAAATACCATCAGAAACCCTTTGAATTATTGATTGAGAATTACCAGCATCTATGTTGAAGTAAGTTTTTGGATGTTTCTCTTGAAACTCTTTGATAGCTTTAGGTAAAATAAACTCTGAAAGTATCGTGCTGGAACCAATCCTAATCTGACCACTAATGTCATGTAAAAACTCCTTGATTGCTTCATAAGCTCTTTCTCTCAAATCTAACATATCAACAGTATAGGGGTAAAATAGGTTGCCAGCCTCAGTTAAGATGACCTCTTTAGATAGTCTTTCAAAAAGTTTAACTCCAAGTTCTTCTTCTAAAGTATTTATGTGGGTTGAAACTGTTGGTTGACTCAATAACAGTTTCTCAGCGGCTTTTGAAAAGCTTTTATATTTTGCAACATAGACAAATGCTTCTATCTGTTTGAAATCCATATTTAACCTCACTTTTTTGTTATACTAATTATAGTATAGAAAAAATCAATAAGTAAAGAAAAAATATAGTGCTTGATTTTGAGCTAACAATGTTTTATTATTTTTTAAATTTATAAACATGCTGTATAATAGGAGCTTATTGAATGGAAATAATAAGGCTTATAGAAGATAATATCGGATATATTCTGTTTGATTTAGACCCTTATTTAAATACAGAGAATTTAAAGAGGATATATGAAGTTTTAAACGAATATGAAAATGACCCAAATATTGATTTGATTGTACTAAAAAGTAGGCTAAAGCAGTTTTGTTCTGGCTATAATCTTGATGAATTAATCAATTTTAATGAGGCTGACTCAAAAATATACTCTTTTTTGGGGCAGAGGTTAATTAAAAGGATAAGAGATATAAAAAAGATAGTTATTTCTATGGTTGATGGGGATGCTTTAGGAGGTGGCTTTGAGTTGGCTTTAGCCTCGGATATTATTTTTGCTACAAAAAGGAGTAGATTTGGTTTTCCTGAAACAAATTATGGGATTATTTCAGGTTTTGGTGGTACACAATTAATGAGTAGAAGAATTTATGAAACATTTACTAAATACTTGGTTTTTACGGGTGAATTAGTAGATGCATCTGTTTTATACGAAAAAGGGTTTATTGCTAAGATATTTGAAAATATAGCTGAGATGGAAAGATTTTTAAATGAGCTTAAAGATAAAATTAAAGAACGCAGTATATTTGCAATAGGTCTTGCTAAAGAAGTTATTAATAATGGTGTTGAGATTGATTTAGATAAGGCTTTACTATTAGAGCAAAATGCTTTTACAGTGGCGTTTGCAAGTAAAGATAAAAAAGAGGGGATGACAGCCTTTTTAGAAAAAAGAAAACCGATATTTAAAGATAGATGGGAAGAGTTTAAAAAGTTATAGGGAGGATGTTATGCGTAAAGTGAGAGTTTTAATTGCAAAACCTGGGCTTGATGGGCATGACAGAGGCGCAAAAGTAGTTGCAAGAGCACTAAGGGATGCAGGTTATGAAGTTATTTATACTGGTTTAAGGCAAACACCTGAAGCAATAGTTAATACGGCGATACAAGAAGATGTTGATGCCATAGGTATAAGTATTTTATCTGGTGCCCATAATACTGTATTTCCTAAGATAGTGCAATTATTAAAAGAGAAAGGTGCTGAAGATATCGTAGTATTTGGTGGTGGAGTGATACCTGAGGATGATATACCATTTTTGTTATCTAAAGGGGTTAAAAAGATTTTTACCCCAGGAACCCCAACTTCAGAAATAATAAAATTTATTGAAGAAAATGTTAAACCAAAAGACGCAGCATGATTGAGCTAAATATACAAGATGAGATAGCTTATCTAAATTTAAAACCAGAGGATCGATTTAACATTCTTAATACTTCAACTATTAAAGAGATAATTGCTAAAATAAAAGTTTTGATAGATTCACCAGTTAAAGTTATCAGAATTTTTGGAGAAGGCGGTTCCTTTGCAGTTGGAGCAAATATTAGGACAATGCTTGGATATTCTGGATATGATGCAAAGGGGTTTTCGAGATTGGGCAACAGATTATTTAATTTATTGCAAGAGCTGCCACAAGTTGTAATAGCCGAAATTGATGGCTTTTGCATGGGTGGAGGGGTAGATTTTGCAGCGTCAGCAGATTTTAGGTTTGCAACAAAAAAAAGTAAATTTGCTCATCCTGGATCTAAATTAGGCATTATAACAGGCTTTGGCGGAACACAAAGAATTCCCAGATTGATGAAATTTAGCTACTATCAAGAATTTTTTATCACAGGTGATTTATATGATGCCAAGTTTCTTTATGAAGGTGGATTTTTATTAAAAATTTTTGAAGATAAGGCTACTATGAGAAGCTTTGTGGATGAGTTTGTAAAAAAAATTATAAACAAAAATAGAGTTCATATTTATTATCTTAAACAGATGGTAAATAAAGGTAGATAAAATGTTTTATGAAAGGGTTTTAAAGGGTGATAAAAGGGCATTAGCAAAATTAATAAGAGTAGTTGATGATAGGGTTGATGGTTATGAAGAAGAGGTTAGTAAACTTTTAGATTATTGTGGAAAAGCACATTTTATTGGTATTACTGGAGCTCCAGGTGCAGGAAAATCTACTTTAACTAATGAGATTATTAAACATTTTAGAAAAGAAGATAAAACAGTAGCTGTTGTCGCTATAGATCCATCAAGCCCATTTTCTCACGGTGCAATACTTGGTGATAGAATTAGGATGAGTGAACATGCAAGTGATGATGGTGTGTTTATAAGAAGTGTTGCTACAAGGGGGCATTTAGGTGGATTATCAAGCTCAGCTGTTGAAATAGCTATGATTTTTGATGCTGCTGGATTTGACATTGTTATTATTGAAACTGTAGGGGTTGGACAGGATGAGGTGGATATTGCCTATGTAGCTGATACATGTTTGGTGGTCAGCGTTCCTGGTTTAGGAGATGATATTCAGGCTATAAAGGCTGGTGTTTTAGAAATAGGTGATATATTTGTAGTTAATAAAGCAGATAAAGATGAGGCTGTTAGAACTATTAGAGACTTAGAAATGATGATTGAGCTTTCACCTAAAAGGAGCTGGAAGCCACCAATTGTAAAAACAGTTGCAACTAAAGGTGAAGGGGTTGAAGAGTTAGCAAATTTTATAAAGGAACATAAAAAGTTATCTAATTCTAAGCATTATGAAAGGTTGTATTATATCGCAAAACAATACTTAAAGGAAAAGATAGAAAAAAAATTATTAACAAAAGATAAGTTTATTGATTACTTGAAAAAATTAAAAGATCCATATAGGATTATCAACGAATATATTCTTAATTATAAATAAATTGGAGGTAATAATGGCTCATAATATGCAAAACTATGAAGAAACAGTAAAAAACTTTAAAATTGATGTGCCAGTATATTACAATTTTGGTTTTGATGTGATTGATAAATGGGCGGAGGATAGGAGTAAATTAGCGCTTATTTGGGTAGACACTGATGGCGATACACATCAAAAGTATACATTTTATGACCTTATGAAAATGTCCAATAAATTTGCAAATGTTTTAAGAGCTAAAGGGTTTAAAAAAGGGGATAAACTCTATGTTATGGTTCCAAGAATACCAGATTGGTATTCTGTAATGCTTGGTTGTTTTAAAGTTGGTGTAATACCAATGCCAGCACCAAAGATACTGAAACCAAAGGATATAAAATATAGGATTGATGCAGCAGAAGCTAAGGGAGCTGTAGTTCATGTTGAAAGTGTAGATAAATTTGAAGGGTTAGAATTACCTTCACTACAGGAAAAAATTGTAATTGGTGGCAAATATGAGGATTGGGAAGATTTCGATGAGCTGATGTCAAAAGCATCTGATAAGTTAAATAAAGAAGAAGTAGAGCCTACCAAAAGCACAGACCCTTTGATTATATATTTTACAAGCGGAACTACAAAATTTCCAAAAATGGTTATGCATGAACACTCTTATGCTCTTGCACATCTTATTACCGCTAAATTTTGGCAAGATTTGACACCAAAGGATTTGCACTGGACTTTGAGTGATACTGGCTGGGGTAAAGCAGTATGGGGTAAAATGTTTGGACAGTGGATAATAGGAACAACTGTTTTAATGCACAATGCAGCAGATAAGTTTGATCCTGAAAAACATTTATATATTATGGAAAAATATGGTGTTACTACATTTTGTGCACCACCTACTGCATATAGGATGCTTATTTTGCAAGATTTAAAAAAATATGATTTTAGCCAACTCAGACACTCTATAAGTGCTGGGGAACCTTTAAATCCAGAAGTGATTAGAATTTGGAAAGAATATACTGGGACGACTATTTATGACGGTTATGGTCAGACAGAGACAGTAAATACTATTGCAAACTTCCCTTGTTTGAAAATAAAACCTGGATCGATGGGGAAACCTACTCCTGGTTTTCATGTTGATATAGTTGATGATGATGGGAAACCTGTGCCAGTGGGAGAAGTGGGGCATATAGCAATAAAAGTAAAACCTGATCACCCAATAGGAGTTTTTAAAGGGTATTATAAAAATGAAGAGGCTACCAAAGAAGCCTTTAGAGGTGATTGGTATTTTACTGGTGATAAGGCTTATAAAGATGAAGATGGCTATTTCTGGTTTGTCGGTAGAGCAGATGATGTTATTAAAGCAAGTGGTTATAGGATTGGGCCATTTGAAGTGGAAAGTGCTTTACAATCACATCCAGCTGTTGCAGAAAGTGCAGTCGTTGGCTCTCCTGATAAGATAAGGGGGACTATTGTTAAGGCTTTTATTGTCTTAAAGCCAGGTTTTGAGCCATCAGATGAATTAGTTAAAGATATTCAAGAACATGTAAAGAGAGAAACTGCTCCTTATAAATATCCAAGAGAAGTGGAATTTGTGAAAGAGTTACCAAAGACTGTTAGTGGTAAAATTAGGAGAGTTGAGCTCAGAAAGATGGAAGAGGAAAGAAAACTTAGAGGTGGAAATAATTAGAGGTGTTTGGTTGGCTTTAATGCCAACCTTTTTTGGAGTTTTACTTGAATGAAATAGAAAATTTTGTCAAAAAGTATGATTTGCATTATTTACAAGAAATTAATAGATTACCTCATGAGATAAAAGAGAAAATTTATTCATTTTTTATACCTCAAAAGCTTTATCAATTGTTAAATATTAAAGATTTTAGTACATTAAAAGATAAATATTTTGTCAGAATATTTTGTGATTCTGGCACAGATTTTGTAAAGATAGAGATTAAAACTGATAGCAGACAAAAAGATTGGATATTTTTATTAGAGTTAGCAGATACAATTTATTATCAACTTGAATTATCATTAATAGTAATTTGTGATCCAAAAGCTGATTTTTATAATGTATATCATGATAGGTTTGGTCATAGAAATTATTTTGCTACAGCTGAACGAAATATTGAAGAAGAGATAAGAGCATTGCAGGCTGGACTTTATCCTCATCAGACTAGAAAAGGTTTAAAATTATTTGATGAAGTTTTAGATAAATTGGAAACTTTTTGTAGATTAACAGAAAAACATTTAATAGAAACTGATCCCTTAGGATATGCTAGTGCTATTTTTTATGAGAAGAAGGGGTTTGGATATATTTCGGGTAAAAAATTTATGTTAGAAATTGATAGTGAATTTTATCCCAATGGTAGATTGTATAAATTACTTGATGATTCAAATATTTTTAGAAAGAGGAGTTATTGGGATAGTGTATGGGGTAGGAGTTGGGCAATACATGATGGTGTTTTAAAAGAAGGTTTAGGTGTTGAATTTAACGATATTAAGATGTATAAACCAATTAATAAAAAATTAAATGTTAACACCTTTATGGTGAAAGGAGAAGTACAATGAAGATAGTTTGTAGAAAAAAGATAGCGTTAGGTAGCAAAAAAGAGGCTATTGTTATCCCTGTTTATAAAAATATAGAAAATTTAAAGGCTTTAACAGGTAAAAGGGTTGAAGATGAAATCAAAAAGATTTTAAACTCTGATTTTTTCTACTTTGAAGACAATGAAATTAAAAGTTTTTATATCGAAATTAACAAAAAGATTAAAAAAGTATACTTGATTAATATTCCAAAAGAGCCTGAAGAATACAGAGATTATATGAAGTTGGGGAGTAAATTTGCAGAAATATTAAAGAAAGATAAAATTTATACATTTTCTATTCTTTCCATTGAAGATATATACAATGAGAGAAAAGATTTTAATTATACAAAGTCCTTTATCGAAGGGATTTACTTCGGTTTATATGAATTTGATAGATATAAAAGTAAAAAGAATGAATATGAATTAGAAGAGATAGAGATAATTACAAATAGTAATAAGACAAAAAAGGTTTTTGATGATGAAATGGGTAAGCTGGATATAATTTTTAATAATGTTAATATGGTGAGAGATTTAGTAAATTTGCCTCATGCAGATTTGACACCTCAAATATTTGCTGATTTTATGAAACAGTTTGAAAGTGATAGATTTAAGGTCACTATTTTTGATTTTGAAAGATTAAAAAAAGAAGGTTTTGAGCTGATTGTAGCTGTGGGTAAAGGTGGTGTAAATAAGCCTTGCATGGTTAAGCTTGAGTATAAAGGAAATCCTGATAGTGAAGAAAATATAGCATTAGTTGGAAAAGGGGTCACTTTTGACTCAGGGGGGATGAATTTAAAACCAACAGGTCATATAGAAACAATGAAAACTGATATGGCTGGTGCTGCAACAGTTTTTGGGGTTATAAAGACTCTTCACGATTTAAATGAAAAGATAAATGTTTATGCATACATTCCGCTTGTGGAAAATATCATTAGCCATGAGTCTTATAAACCTGGTGATATTATAAAGTCAAAATCAGGTAAAACTGTGGAAATATTAAATACAGATGCTGAGGGGAGACTTATCTTAGCAGATGCTCTTTATGAAGCCACAAAAACTGACCCAGAGGTTATAATAGATATGGCTACTTTGACTGGGGCTTGTGTTGTGGCACTTGGTTCGTATTGTGCAGGTCTTTTTTCAAACAGAAAATTTCTTGCAAAAAATATCTCTGATATTTCTTATGACCTTTGTGAAGATATATGGGAATTGCCATTATATGAAGAATATAAGGATAGGATAAAAGGTGATATTTCTGATTTGATAAATATTGCTAAAAAAAGAGGTGAAGCAGGCTCCATAATTGCAGCTTTATTTCTACAGGAGTTTGTTGATAACTATCCGTGGATTCATTTGGATATAGCAGGACCTGCATATATAGAAGAAAAACACCCTATTTTTGGTAAAGGTGCAACAGGTTTTGGTTTAAGATTGGTGTATAATTTTATAAACAGATTTTATGTGGATAAATAATAAAAAAGGGGAGTAACCTCCCCTTTTTTAATAACTTATGATTTTAGGTAACCAAAGGACAACTTCTGGCCAAAAAGCCACCATAGCCAAAACTATTAATTGTATTATGATATATGGTATAATCCCTTTGTAAATATGCATTGTAGTAACCTCTGGTGGCGCCACCCCTTTTAAGTAAAATAAGGAGAATCCAAAAGGTGGTGTTAAAAATGATGTTTGAAGGTTTACTGCAAACAAAATTCCGAGCCAGAGCAAGTCAACACCAAAGTGTTCAAAAATAGGAGCAACAACTGGCACAAGAATAAAAGTAATTTCTATAAAATCTATAAAGAAACCAGCAATAAATACTACAAGCATGACCAAGAAAGTAAACATACCTACAGATAAATTAGCATTTATTATAAGTTCTCTGATGTAATTATCCCCACCCATACCTCTAAAAACAAGACCAAAAGCAGTTGCACCAACCAATAAAATAAAAACCATACAAGTTAAATATGTAGTTTCAATCATAACAGCTTTTAAGGTTTTATAATTTAATTTACCTTTAATTGCTGTTAATATTGTTGCAAAAAAAGCACCTACAGCAGCAGCTTCAGTGGGAGACGCTATACCTGCAAAAATTGAACCAAGAACTGCCAAAATTAATATGAATGGAAGTAAGAAAGCAGTAATAATTCTTTTGTACATCCCTTCTTTTCTAAAAGCTTCTATCTCTTCTTTCGGCATTGCAGGGCAACTTTCTGGTTTTAAAATAGTCATTATTATAATGTATAAGATATATAAAGCAACAAGCATAAGACCTGGTATAACTGCTCCCATAAACATAGAACCAATATCTACATTAAGAACAGAGCCTAATAATACTAAAACAATGCTAGGAGGGATAATTTGTCCTAATGTACCTGAAGCAGAAATAGTTCCAGTGGCAAGCTCAGGAGAATAGTTTCTTTTAAGCATTGTAGGTAAACTTAAAAGCCCCATTGTAACAACTGTTGCACCCACTATACCTGTTGATGCTGCAAGTAAAGCACCAACTACTACAACGGATATAGCGAGACCACCTCGTAAACTTCCAAAAAATAGAGCCATAGTTTCTAATAGTTCTTCTGCTAAACCTGATTTTTCAAACATAACTCCCATATATACAAAAAGAGGAACGGCTATTAGCACAACATTTGTGATTGTACCCCAAATTCTAAGAGGAAGGAGGTTAAAGAAGTCCAAACCAAAAGTTGCAAGGCCAAAGAAAAGGGAAACACCACCTAAAGTGAATGCAACAGGAAAGCCTAAGAGTAATAGACTGAAAACTGTAATAAATAGGATTAGTGGCATAGCTTCAGTCATTGTCAGCTCCTTTGAGATATTCTTGTTTGTCTGTTAAAATAAAGAAGTTTCTTATAAGCAATGAAATCCCCTGCAATAAGACAAGAAAGAAACCAACTGGAATTGCACTTTTTAATATAAACCTGTAGGGGAGGCCACCAGGGTTTGGAGAGCCTTCTTTGATAAGAAATGAATTGATTACAAAATTTTTAGAAGTATAAATTATTAAAAGTGAAAATGGGATAAGAAATAAAATTGTTCCTAAAATATTAATTAATGCTTTTTTCTTTTCACTGAGTTTATCGTAAATAACATCAACTCTTACATGCCTATCATGCTTTAATGTGTAAGCAGCTCCAAGTAAGAAAAGGAATCCAAATAGGTGCCACTCTAACTCTTGAACAGCAACAGAACTTTTTTTAAAGAGATATCTAGTAGTAACATCATAACAAACAACCAAAACCATCAAAGTAGAAAGCCATGTAACTATTAATCCAAATTTTTCATTAAACGAGTCAATTAAATTCATTATTTTGGCCATTAACTTCAAGTTAACCTCCTTGGATGGATTTTTCCCTTCATATATGCTTTTTTTATTGCTAAGTCAAGCATAATACAATGTTTAGTATTGCTGAATTAAGTTAATCTTATAGTTTGTCCAGAATGTTTATTATTTAATAACAATTGAAAAAGAAAATATAATTTGTTAAAGTAGCCAAAAAATTTAGGGGGCTATAATATGAGATTAAGTCAATATTTTTTACCCACTTTAAGAGAGGATCCAAGCGAAGCCGAGGTTGTAAGTCATAAATTTATGCTTAGAGCTGGTATGATAAGAAAAGTTGCGGCTGGTATTTATAACTATTTACCAGCAGGCTTAAAAGTTATAAGAAAAGTAGAAAATATTGTTAGAAAGTATATGAATGAAGCAGGAGCTATTGAGATACTTATGCCAGCAGTTGTCCCTGCAGAACTTTGGATAGAAAGTGGTAGATGGAATGTCTATGGAAAAGAGTTATTAAGGCTCAAAGATAGACATGATAGAGACTTTTGTATTGGCCCAACTCATGAAGAGGTAGTGACAGATATTGTAAGAAATGAAGTAAAATCTTATAAGCAGCTGCCTTTAAACCTTTATCAGATTCAGACAAAATTTAGAGATGAAGTGAGACCAAGATTCGGTTTGATGAGGGGTAGAGAGTTTATTATGAAGGATGCCTACTCCTTTGATGTGGATGATGAGGGGGCGGAAAAAAGCTATATGCTCATGTATGAAGCTTATTGTAAAATATTTGAGGCGTGTGGCCTTGATTTTGTAGTAGTTGAAGCGGACTCAGGTGCTATTGGTGGTAATTTTTCCCATGAGTTTATGGTAACTGCTGATACAGGAGAGGATTTTGTAATTAGTTGTACAAATTGCGACTTTGCTGCAAATATTGAAAAGGCTCCAGTGCTTGATGAAGGTGTAGAATCAGATGAGCCTTTGAAAGAGCCAGAAGTTGTGACAACTAAAGATATCAAAAAAGTTGTGGATGTGGCTGATTATTTGGGTATCCCACCACATAAACATGTTAAGACTCTTATTTTAAAATCAGAAGATAAGTTTTTTGCAATACTCATTAGAGGTGATAGAGAGCTTAATCTTGCTAAGGTAAAGAATTTCTTTGATTTGCCTTATGTGGAATTTGCTGATGAGGAAGATATCTTGAGGATAACAGGCGGTCCTGTTGGATTTTCTGGGCCAAAAGGTTTGGATATTCCTGTCTATGCAGATTATGAAATTAAATATATGAAAAATTTTGTGTTGGGTGTAAACGAAAAAGATAAACATCAGATAAATTCAAACCTTGGAAGAGATTTTGAGGTTGATGGTTTTGGTGATTTTAGAAATGCTGTTCCAGGGGATAAATGTGCAAGATGTAAAGAGGGTGAATACAAGATTACTAAAGGGATTGAAGTAGGGCATATATTTAAACTTGGGACAAAATATTCAAAAGCTATGAATGCTTATTATTTGGACAAAGATGGCAAGCAAAAGCTTATGGTAATGGGTTGTTACGGTATTGGGATTGGTAGGACAGCGGCAGCTGCAATTGAGCAAAATCACGATGAAAAGGGGATAATCTGGCCTGTTCAAATAGCACCATTTGAAGTGGTTATTGTTCCTATCAATACAAATTCTGAAGATGTTGTTAATCTTTCTGAAACTTTATATCTAAAACTTAAGAATAATAATGTGGATGTGTTAATAGATGATAGAGATGAAAGAGCAGGTGTGAAATTTAACGATGCTGATTTGGTAGGGTATCCTCTAAGAATAAATGTAGGTGCAAAGGCTCTTGCTAAGGGGAATGTGGAAATATTTATCAGAAAAACAAAAGAGACTGTAGAAGTGAAAAAAGAGGATGCTATTGCAAAAACTATGCAATTGCTAGATGATTTAAGAAATAGGAAGATTTAAATATTTATAGGGCTATATAGCCCTCTTTTTTTTGATTTAATCAAACAAAGTTTATATAAATTAAACAGTATTTTATTTTTCTTGAAATTTAAATCAATTCTGATATTCTATCTCTCACAAAAACTTAAAAGGAGGAATTATGAGAAAGCTGTTATTATTTGTAAGCGTAATGTTGTTACTGTTTTCAACATTACTGTTTGCAGCTCCAAGATATGGTGGAACACTTGTTTTTGGTAGAGGTGGTGATTCTGTTACTATGGATCCTGCTCATGCAACTGATGGTGAGACTTTTTATGCAACAACTCAAATTTATGACAACTTAGTACAGTTTAAATATGGTACTACTGAGATTGAACCAGCGTTAGCAGAAAGCTGGGAAGTAAGTAAAGATGGATTGGAGTACACATTTCATCTTAGAAAAGGGGTTAAGTTTCATAAAACCAAATATTTTAATGAAGATGTAGAGTTTACAGCTGATGATGTAATCTTTTCTTTAAAGAGACAGATGGATCCAAATCATCCTTATCATAAGGTAGGTGGTGCTTTTGAATACTGGCAAGCTATGGATATGAGCAATATTGTAAAAGATATTGTTAAAGTTGATAAATACACTGTAAAATTTATCTTGAAAAAGCCTGAAGCACCTTTTATCGCAAACCTTGCAATGGATTTTGCTTCTATCCTTTGTAAAAAATATGCAGACAAGCTTTTGAAAGAAGGTCATCCTGAAGATATCGGTAGATTCCCTGTTGGTACTGGGCCTTTTGTATTTGTAAAATGGATAAAAGATGATAGGATCATCTTTAAAGCAAATAAAGAGTATTGGGCAGGAAGGCCTTATATTGATAGATTGATATTAAAAGTTATTCCAAACAACTCTGTTAGGGCAGCAGAGCTTAAAACAGGGCAGATCCATATAATGGATTTCCCAAATCCTGAAGAGGTTGCTGACTTAGAGAAAAATCCAAATATAAAGATTGTTAAACAGGAAGGGTTAAATGTAGGTTATCTTGCAATGAATACAGAAAAGAAACCTTTTGACAACCCTCTTGTTAGAAAAGCGATTTATTATGCAATCAATAAAAAAGAGATTGTAAAAGCTGTTTATGCTGGTTTTGGTGTTCCTGCTAAAAACCCTATCCCACCAACAATGTGGTCTTACAATGATGATATTAAAGATTATGAGTATAACCCTGCAAAAGCAAAAGAGTTGCTAAAAAAAGCTGGTTATCCAAACGGTTTTGAAACAGATATATGGGCTATGCCTGTGCCAAGGCCATATATGCCAAACGGGAGAAAGGTAGCTGAGGCTATTCAGGCTGACCTTGCAAAAGTGGGGATAAAGGCAAAAATCGTATCTTACGATTGGGGTACATATTTACAAAAAACTAAATACGGTGAGCACTCTATGGCTCTTCTTGGTTGGACTGGTGATAATGGTGATCCTGATAACTTCCTTTATGTATTGCTGAGTTCAAAGGCTGCGGTAAAACCTGCTCAGAATATCGCATTTTATAAAAGTAAAGAGTTTGATGAATTGGTAGAAAAAGCAAAAGTTATTACAGATAAAGAGAAAAGAGCTGAGCTTTACAGAAAAGCACAGGAAGTATTTCATAAAGATGTACCATGGGTTCCAATTGCTCACTCTATAGTTGTTGAGCCAATGAGAAAGAATGTGATGGGATTTAAACTTGATCCAGTAGGTAAAAGAAGATTTCATAAAGTTTGGCTTGAAAAGTAATTATTATGGGAGGCATAAGCCTCCCTTTTTAGTATTAATAAACAATATTTTTAGTAAAAATCCTTGACATTTAGGTTTTCTTAGCTATAGTTAGGCCGCTCTTAGTTTAAAAGGGATAAACATGCTTGTTTATATACTTAAAAGGCTACTTTGGACAATTCCTACAATATTTGGTGTTTCGATACTTGTTTTTGCTATGGTTCATCTAGCACCTGGTGATCCTGCTCTTGTTATGCTTGGTGAGCATGCAAGTAAAGAATCTGTTGAAAAGCTTAGGAAAGATTTGGGTTTGGATAAACCGCTGTATGTTCAGTATCTCATTTTTGTTAAAAAGGCTGTCAAAGGGGATTTTGGAAAGTCTATTAAGAGTAGGCAGGATGTAATTGTGGAATTTTGGGATAGATTCCCTGCTACTGTTGAGTTGACAGTGGTTAGTATGCTTTTTGCAATAATTATTGGTATATTTGCTGGTATTATTGCTTCAGTAAAAAGGTATTCGATATTTGATTATACAAGTATGGTGGGTTCTCTTGCAGGTGTTTCTATGCCTGTGTTCTGGTTAGGCCTATTACTTATCTACTTTTTTGCTGTAAAACTTGGATGGCTTCCTGTTTCAGGTAGATTGTCCTATGAATATTATATAGATAAAGTTACTGGCTTTTATTTAATAGATGCTTTTATAGCAAAAGATTACGAAGCGTTTTGGGATGCTTTAAAGCACTTAATCCTCCCTGGATTTGCTCTGGGCACAATCCCTATGGCACTTATTGCCCGAATGACAAGATCTAGTATGCTTGATGTGTTGAAAGAGGATTATATAAAAACTGCTAAAGCAAAGGGGTGTTCGTCATTTAGGGTTATTATGATTCATGCATTTAGAAATGCTGCAATACCTGTGGTAACTATTGTTGGCTTGATGTTTGGTACTTTGTTGGCTGGTGCGATCCTTACAGAGACAACTTTTAGCTGGCCTGGTATTGGGAAATGGCTTGTAAATGCTGTTTATCAGAGGGATTTCCCTGTCGTTCAATGTGCAACACTGATAATTGCTGTGATTTTTGTTGTTATAAATTTGATAGTGGACATTGTTTATGCTTTTATAAATCCAAAGGTAAGGCTTGATTGATGAAGGAATCACTTTTTAAAGAATATGTTTTAAGATTTAAGAAAAATAAATCAGCTTTATTTGGATTGGTTCTGGTATCAATTTTGATACTTTTAGCAGTATTTGCACCGATAATTGCTCCATTTGATCCAACTGCACAAGATTTAAAAATGAGGTTAATTCCACCTATTTGGGAAGAGGCGGGTAAGTGGCCTCATATACTTGGTACTGATGATTTTGGAAGAGATCTGTTTTCGAGAATAGTTTATGGTGCAAGAATATCATTGATGATTGGTATGATATCTGTTGGTATTTCACTATTTTTTGGCTTAATCATGGGTTCAGTAGCGGGATATTATGGTAAAAAGGTTGATGCAGTAATAATGAGGATTGTTGATATAATGTTTTCTATCCCTGCAATTTTACTTGCAATAGTTATTGTGTCCATGCTTGGGCCAAGTCTTTATAATGCAATGATAGCAATTGGTGTGGTGGGTATCCCTTCCTATGCAAGGATTGTAAGGGCTTCTGTATTACAAGAAAAGGAAAAAGAGTATGTGATAGCCTCAAGGATAAATGGGTCGTCAGATTTGAGGTTGATATTCAAAGTTATTTTACCAAACTGTATGGCTCCAATTATTGTTCAATCGACTATGGGGTTTGCTTCGGCAGTTTTAGAGGCAGCAGGATTAAGCTTCTTAGGGCTTGGTGCTCAGCCACCAACTCCAGAATGGGGAGCAATGCTGTCAGATTCTTTGCAGTATATAATGAGAGCTCCTTGGATGATTACTTTTCCTGGGCTTGCTATTTTTATGGCTGTTTTAGGATTTAACCTTGTGGGTGATGGTTTGATGGATGTATTAGATCCAAAACAGAAGGATAGATAGATGCTGCTTAGTGTTAGAAATTTAAAAACAATCTTTGAGACTGATAAAGGGGTTATAACAGCAGTAAATGGTGTGAGTTTTGATATAGATCATGGTAAAACCCTATGTCTTGTGGGGGAATCAGGTAGCGGTAAAAGTATTACATCTTTGTCTATTATGAGATTGATTGATAAGCCTGGTAAGATTGCTGAAGGGGAAATAATATTAGATGGAGTAAACCTTTTAGAGCTTTCAGAAAAACAGATGAGGCAGATTAGAGGAAAGCAGATATCTATGATTTTTCAAGAGCCGATGACTTCCCTTAACCCTTCTTATACAGTGGGTTATCAGATTAAAGAGGTTTTGAAAATACATCAGCCACATTTAAGCAAAAAAGAGATTCATAAAAAAGCTGTAGAATCACTGGAGTTGGTGGGGATACCATCTGCTGAGGATAGATTGAAAGATTATCCATTTAAATTGAGTGGTGGACTCAGACAAAGGGTGATGATTGCAATGGCTATGGCCTGTGAGCCAGAGTTATTGATAGCAGATGAGCCTACTACTGCGCTTGATGTGACAATTCAAGCTCAGGTTTTAAACTTGATGAAAGAGTTACAGAGAAAAAAGAATACATCTATACTTTTTATAACACATGACCTTGGCGTTGTTTATGAGATGGCCGATGATGTGGCTGTAATGTATACAGGCTTTATTGTGGAAAAAGCCTCAAAAGAGAAGATATTTGATAGACCACTTCACCCTTATACAGAAGGTTTGATTAAATCTATCCCATCAACGACATCTGGAGATAGGAAAACCAAACTTTATTCTATAAAAGGAAATGTTCCAAGCTTATACGATTTACCTAAAGGTTGTACATTTTGGCCAAGATGCCCTTATGCAACAGAAATGTGCAAAGAGAAAAGGCCAGAGCTAAAAGAAGTAGAATCTGGACATTTTGTAGCGTGCTTTAAGGCTGAAGGGTTGATATAATGGAATTGTTAAGAGTAGAAAATTTAAAAAAATATTACGAAGTTAAAAAAGGTGGTCTTAATAAAAAGGCGATTTTAAAAGCTGTAGATGATGTCTCTTTTGTAATAAGTAAGGGTGAAACTTTAAGTGTTGTTGGTGAATCAGGTTGCGGAAAATCTACAACAGGGAAATTAATTTTAAGGATTGAAGATCCGACTGATGGTAGAATACTTTTTAGAGATGAAGATATTGCTAAAAAAAGTATAAATGAGCTAAAAGAGTATAGAAAAAGTGTTCAGATTATCTTTCAAGACCCATATTCTTCTTTAAATCCAAGATGGCGAGTGGGTGATATTATAGCCGAACCATTGGTTTTAAATACTGATTTATCAAAAAAAGAGATTGAAGATAGAGTGTTTTATTTGATGGAAAAAGTTGGGTTACTACCAGAACATTATTACAGATATCCACATCAGTTTTCAGGTGGTCAAAGACAAAGGATAGGGATAGCAAGGGCTTTAACGTTAAATCCAGAGCTAATAGTGTGTGATGAGCCAGTGAGTGCTCTTGATGTAAGTATTCAATCTCAGGTTTTAAACCTTTTGATAGATTTACAAAATGAGTTCAAATTAACATATCTTTTTATCTCTCACGATCTTGGTGTTGTAAGACATATTTCAGATAGAATAATTGTTATGTATCTTGGAAAAGTGATGGAAAAAGGTACTGTGGACGATATTTTTAACAATCCTTTGCATCCATATACAAAAGCTTTACTTGATGCAGTTCCAGAGATAGGCAAAAAGAAGGAGCAGAGGACAATTTTGAGTGGTGAGATTCCAAGCCCTATCAACCCTCCCAAGGGGTGCAGATTTTATACCAGATGCCCTTTTGCAAAAAGTGAGTGTCAAGAAATTTCTGGTGATTTAATAAAGGTTTCTGAGACACATTTTACAGCCTGCCCTTTTCAAAAATAATCTTGCTAAATCAGATTAATTTTTATAAAGAAAAAGTTATGGGGCGGT
The DNA here is from genome assembly GCF_049472675.1 of Deferribacter thermophilus. Taxonomy (NCBI): domain Bacteria; kingdom Pseudomonadati; phylum Deferribacterota; class Deferribacteres; order Deferribacterales; family Deferribacteraceae; genus Deferribacter; species Deferribacter thermophilus. Next base: position 89,385 of record NZ_JAPNXM010000003.1, on the reverse strand, counting down.
AGCTCAGCTGGGAGAGCACTACAATGGCATTGTAGGGGTCGGGGGTTCGACTCCCCTCCGCTCCATTTCCTTATTTTACAAAGAGCTGACTTATTTAAGGGCCTATCAGGTTTACTGCTATTTCTTTTTAAATTAATTAATTTTGTTTGTGATTGGTTTAAGCGAAACTGCTACAAATATGCTATAATCATAGTATATATTCAGGAAATCTTATTTGACGGTAATTATGTTAAAATAGAAGTTTTAGAAACTGGTGGTAGCATGGAGAAGGCTTATATTAAATTTAAATGGCAATTTTTGGGTAGGTAATTGAAACACTTTTTAGCAGGCCTATATTATAATTTGTAGTTTTTTTGAGTGCCAAAAATTTATTTGGAGGTGTTTTATGGGTGTAAAAAAGATTTTGATGTTGGTGGGTGATTATGTGGAAGATTATGAGGCAATGGTGCCATATCAAATTTTGACTATGGTGGGGCATAAAGTTGATACTGTTTGTCCTGGTAAAAAACCTGGAGAAACTGTAAAAACAGCTGTTCACGATTTTGAAGGGGATCAGACCTATTCTGAAAAGCGTGGGCACAATTTTCTTGTAAATGCTGATTTTGATAAGGTGGATGTAAACGATTATGATGCATTAGTTATTCCTGGTGGAAGAGCTCCAGAATATTTGAGACTTAATCAAAGGTTGATAGAGATTGTAAAGGAATTTGCAACTCAGAACAAACCTATTGCCTCAATTTGTCATGGTCAGCAGATACTTGTAGCAGCCGGAGTATTAGAAAATGTAGCCTGTACAGCATACCCAGCAGTGATGCCAGATATTGTAAAAGCTGGTGGCAAATGGTGTGATGTTAATGAGACCTTCACTAATGCTGTGGTAGATAAAAATTTTGTAACAGCTCCAGCATGGCCAGCTCATCCTGAATGGATGAGGAAATTTTTAGAACTTTTGGGTAGCAAAATAGAGCCATAAGATTATTTTTAAGTTTTATAAAATGCATAAGGGCTTTTGTGCCCTTGTGCATATACAAAAAAACGAAATGGTAAAAAGATGGATAAAATAATTGATTTGGTAGATAGATTATTTAACTATTATAAAAAATTTCTTCAAGGTAAAGACTTAGGTATAAAACTGTCTTTGATAGCATTTTTGAGTAGAGGGCATATTTTGATTGAAGATAGCCCTGGTCTTGGTAAAACTACACTTGCAATAGCAATAGCTAAATCGATGGGGGTTACTTTTAGCAGGATACAGTGTACCAATGATCTTTTACCCACTGATATTACAGGGCTGAATATATTCAATAAAGAGACTGGGGAGTTTGAGTTTAAGCCTGGCCCTATTTTTAACAATATCTTACTTGTTGACGAAATTAATAGGGCTACTCCGAAAACTCAAAGTGCACTTTTAGAAGCGATGGGTGAAAAACAGGTTACAATTGAAGGGAAAACTTTTAAACTTAGTCAGCCTTTTTTTGTAATTGCCACTCAAAACTCTGTTGAATCTTACGGGACATTCCCTTTACCAGAATCCCAGCTTGATAGATTTATAATGAAGATTAATCTTGGATATCCCACAAAAGAGGAAGAGCTTGAGATATTAAAAGGGGGCAGCTCAAGGTCTAAAATTTATGAATCTGAGCCAGCTATTAGTAAAGATGATGCTTTAACTTTGATAGAGTTTGTTAAAGAAAAAGTTAAGATAGATGATACTATTTTGGAGTATTTGATAGAAATTGTGGATAAAACAAGACATCATAGCAAAATAGTAACAGGGCTTTCCACAAGAGCAGCATTATCAATTGTAAATGTGGCAAAAGCTTCAGCATTGATAAATAGAAGGGATTATGTGATACCTGAAGATATCACAGATTATTATAAATACACCATGCTACATAGAATCACTTTTAAAGGTGCTTTATCTAATGAAGAAAAATTAGATATTTTAGAAAATATTATTAAATCTGTGAAGTTACCCTATTAGAGGTTGTTTTGTCTGTTATAAAGTTTACCAAGGCTGGCTGGATTTATATTATCCTTACAATTTTAATGGGCTTTTCTGCTATAAATACCAATAATAATCTTGTTTTTATAACTGTATCTTTAATGCTTGCTGTGATGGGGGTATCTGGATTTTATGGTAAATCAAATATAGAAAAACTATCTTTTAATATCTCTTTTGAAAATGAAATATATGCAAGAAAGAAAACCAACATAACAGTTTTTGTAACAAACAGAAAAAAGAAACTTATTTCATCACTGCTCAACATTGAAGTATTAGGTGAAAAAGGGGTTATAGATTTTATAAGCCCAAAAGAAACAAAAAATTTTAAAATTTCAAAGAGTTTTGAAAATAGGGGGGTGGTAAGCATTGATAAAATTGTTGTTAGCTCTACATACCCTTTTAATTTTTTTATAAGGAGAAAGGTTTATCATATAAATGAAGAGTTTATTGTTTTTCCAGAAATGATAAAAACTAATATCTCATTTAGCGGTAAAAATAAGATTGATAATGCAGATTTGAGCGGCATTGATGAAGCTAAAAACCAGGAAGAGATAAGCAATATAAGAGGGTACAATAACGACCCCTTAAATAAAATCTTCTGGAAGCATTTTGCAAAGGATGGAAACCTATATGTAAAAGAGTTTAGCTCGAGTGATGAAAGCTACTCTTATTTATCTTTTGATGAACTATTAAGAAAATATGATACAGAAATGGCTATTAAGGTAGCTACCACGATTATCTATGAAATGAATGCATGGAGAAAACCTTTTATTTTTGAGCTTGATGGTGAAAAATTTAATATCTTACGCGCTACAGAGAAGTTGGAAGCGCTTAAACGGCTTGCTCTTTATGGTAAAAATTGAAAATTTATTAAACTTATTAACAATTTTGATGGTATTAGTCTCATTGCTTAGTGTGAGTAAGTATGTCAGTGTGCTCTTTTCTACATTGCTTATAATGACTGTAGTATTTTTTCTTTTAAATCTAAAATATCAATTTTTAAAACCAAATAGAAAAATATTAACTCTTTTTTCTTTTTTGGTTTCGGGTGTTATAGTTTTAAGAACAAACTCAAATACTTTGGTGTTATCTTTAACCCATATTCTTATTATTTTCCTCTGTGTAAAACTGCTCGAATATAAAAAATACAGAGATTATATGCAGATTCTTGTTTTATCTATTTTTTTGACCACTGCTTCAGGTTTATTTAATCTCAGTATGATATATCTGGTATTTATCCTTTTAAATATTGTTTTTGGCTATTTTTTAGCAATTTTTGCTACTTTTTATGATTTTCAAGAAAGTATAATTTTAAATAAAAGTGAGATTAAAGAGTTAATTTTTAAGGGGTTAAAGTCAATAATTTTGACAATCCCTTTAGCTACTTTGATTTTTATTATTTTACCCAGGACAAACTATCCTCTTTTTAGCTCATTGGGATATAATGTAGGCTCAAGGTCTGGGTTTAGTAGTGAAATAGGTTTGGGGGATGTAAATACAATACAAGAGGATAATAGGATAGCTTTTAGAGTGGTAATGGATAAATTGGATAAGCCACTTTATTTTAGAGGGGTTGTTTTTGATGTTTTTGATGGAAGAAAATGGAAATCTGCAATTTCAAAGAAAAGGGATTTTGTTATAGAGATAAACGGCAAGGTGGTTAGATATGAGATTTATCTTGAGCCTCATTATGAAAACTTTTTAATAACGCTTGATTACCCTTATAAAGTGAGGCTAAAGAAAAAGAAATTTTATTTTACAAATAAACTTGAGGTTAGAGTTTACAAACCAGTTAATAAAAAGATAAAATATGAAGGTGTTTCAGTTGTTTCAAATAGATTGAAAGATGTGGTGGATATCCCTTTTTATACAGATGTCTCAAAGGTCTCTACTAGGATAGTTAATTTTGCAAAGAAATTTAAAAAAGAAAGTGATATGGCTACCGCAAAAGGGATATTAAATTATCTAAAAACTAACTATGAATACTCATTGAAAGATTTACCCACTGGCAAGGATTCGCTTAGTAAATTTTTATTTGAAGTAAAAAGAGGAAATTGTGAATTTTTTGCATCAAGTATGGCATTGATGTTAAGAGTAAATAAAATCCCTGCAAGGCTTGTGGGCGGTTTTAAAGGTGGATATTACAATGAAAATGGTGGTTATTATGCTGTGGCAAATAAAAATGCCCATGTCTGGGTAGAAGCTTTTATAGATGGCTACTGGGTTAGGTTTGATCCCACACCTGCTGCCATAGAAAATTTTACAGATAAAAATAGATTACCTTTTGCCCTTAAAATGCGACTTTATTTTGACTACATCTCTTATTATTGGACAAAGTTTGTTATAAATTATGATTTTGATAAACAGGTTAGTATCTTTAAAAATGTTTCCTCATCTTTTAAAAATATCAAAGTTAATAAAAAATATTTGATAAAATTGGTATTTATTTTATTTATTGTATTTGTTTTAGTTTATCTTGCTGTAAAGTTTAGGAGAAGGTATAGAGCAGAATATTATCTAAGCAATTTTTTGAAATTTTTGGCAAAAGAGGGGGTTGTGATAAAAGAGAACGAGCCGCTTAAAAATATTGTAAAAAAGATGGATGATGAAAGCTTAAAAATTGCTGCAGAAGAGTTTGTAGATGAATTTTATAAAATGAGATTTAAAGATAATCATGTGGATTACAGAAAACTAAAAATGTTAATGCGTAATATCAAAATGCACAAAAAGAAAACCTAAAACCAGATATTATAATTTAACTCGATATTGTAGATATTGTAATCCTGAGGTTGTTCAATAAAAATTTAAAAGATTTAATAATAAGATTGCTTCGTCGTTATGCTCATCGCAACGACCATTTTTGCCATTGTTATCATAAGCGAAGCAATCTCAAAAAGTTTTACTTTTATTCGTGCAATAACCTCACAATATTAATTTATTTCATATTAAAATTAATAGTCTTTAAAGGCAACCCCTTATTTGTTAAAATTATTTCGTATTTTCCTTGTGGCCAAGTTTTTTCTGGTGGCATTTCTAAATAATAAGTTATATATCCTGAGTAGTTATCGTTTGTTATTCTATATGGATAGTTGGCAATAAAAAGTTTTTCCCCATTTGGTTGATAACAATACCATTGAGCTACAATTTCTGTGTCTTTAGGTACATTGTTTATAGCACATGTTAGGTAAACTTTTTTTATATTGGGATTTAGAGTTTCTGGCATCAGTTTTGGGATATATTCCCCTTTAAATTGATACAATCCACAATCAGATATTTTAAGGTTATTTGAGGTATTGACAGTATTTGTAATATTGGTATTGTTTTTACTATGAACTTTGATATCGATCCAATCCACCTGAATATCATGACCTGTGTACCAGCCATAAGAATGCATAATAAACCTTATATAAGGGGATGTTAAGTCTGCAGTATATACTTGAGCAGTTTGTCCATTTATTTTGTAAATTGCTATATTATTATCTGAATCATAGACTATTTCTTCTTCAAACCACCTATCCCATATTGGTTGAAAAACTTTATAATTTTGTTTATTACGCCAATCATAACCAGCTATTACAAATCCATGTTTTGTAGGCACATACTGGGTTACTCCTGGTTTTTCATAGTAATAATTGTAGTAGGTTACCTGAAATAAAAATCTTCCTAACTTATTGCTCCATTGAGATAGGTTTGCAGCAGGAGTTAGATCTGGATTATCTGTTTGATAAAACCATATTCCACCTTCAAAATATTGGTTAGCATAATGTACTTTTACTCGTCTTTTGATAGTTATTATGTCCCCTTTATTTATTTTTATTGCTTTTGAAGCTAAAAATCCACTTCTGTCAGTATAGTTGCATTTTAAATCAAGGATACCATTGTTTATATAAATTTTATTTGGCGCATATCTAAGAGTTTGCCACTCTAATGGTAGCCAAAAATCTTTATTTAAAAAATTGAAATCGTCGTGATAGTCGATTTTTGATAAAGGTTGATGGTTTGTATTTTGAGGATTTTCTTTTTTAACACCTGATATGGTAAAAGTGTTTAAAACTGGATTTGGCACTGCATATTTGAGCCAGCAGCGCGGATTTGGCCCTTGATAACCAGGTTTTACAAAAGTCCATGCTTTGCATTTTGGATCATTATCACAAGCCTGTTTACATAACAACGCATTGTTTTGTTGTAAATCAAAATTTTTATAATCGTATCCTGGTCTGTCTGTGCTATATTCAAATCCATTTTCTGTGTATTGAGTATTGATAAATTTTATTTCATCTATAAAGGCATACTCGAAATACCATCCATTAGCTTTTATGTATAAATCTACATCTATTGTTTGTCCGTAATATTTTTGCAAAGGTATTGTAAGTTCATACCACTTTTTCCCATCAATAACTCTTTCAAAGGCTTTTACTCCATTTATCCTAACTTCCATTAACCAGTCACCATTTTTGTTACCTGCAACCCTGAACATTAGTGATTTATCTTTTGAATTTACATAGTATTTCCCTTTTAAATGAGTTGGCTCAGTTGTTGAAATTGGGTGGAGATATAATGCTGCTCCATGAGCTCCTTCAGGTGGCATAGCATCTCCAATTTTTTTTACAGGATAATACCAGCCAAATCTATTATTTACCCCTGCTATTTTTGCTACAGTGCCATCAGGTAGTGAACCAGTTTTTATTACATTCCAGTTTTTAAACCAGTTTTCTGCATAAGGTGAATTTTTAAAATAATCATTTAGAGAATTGCCAAAATTTGTTTTTTCTGGATTAGCTGAGTTAGTTGAGATTTTTGTCCCATTCCAAGTTCCATCCCAGGTATTTCCACAAAAACCGTATCTCCATTTACCAGTAAATTTTGTACCATCTTTTGAAAAAACAAATTGTAAATCTCCGGCATCACGAGGTGGCTTATAAGAAGGATACTCACTCCATCTCCCAATTAAAATATTTCCACTGATTGTTCCAGTTATTCGCCCCTTATCATGAGTATAACTGCCTGTTACTGTGTTACCCCTTTGTATTAAATTCATTTTACCAAAATTTGTATCCCAGCTACCAGCTACATTAATTGTTGTTAAAGCAGGATTATTTATGTTGTTAGATGTGTTTATATTAGATATTCTTACGATTTTTACATTATCTATAGCAGGTCCCCAAGCAGATGGGTTGTTATCAAGAGCGATGAAAGAGATATTTGTTATGTTTGATGTTGCAGTAAAAGTAAGAGATTTTTTAACCCAACCCATATTCCTTTTATTTTTGCCTGTTGTGTTAAATTGGAATGTTTTTGAAATTGAGCCAGCAATAACTTTTAGGTATTTTATACCTTGATTATCAGGATTACCTGCCAAATCAAATGTGAGTTGGTATGTAGCACCAGGTACTGTATTAATATTTTGACTAATGGCTCCGCATGTAGAACCACATAAATCTATAGATCTTTTTCCATTGCTACTTTGCCAGTAGTTTTCAATTAAATCAATAGAACCGTTGGTAATTGCCCAATTATTAATTTTGTTTGAGCCTTTTGATAGTGTGAGCCAGCTTCCTACATGTTGTGGACCAAGTTCAAAGCTACCATTTTTTATTAAATTTGTTTTTCCATTTATGTTTGTTTCTGGTGAAGTTATATTTGTTGCAAGGTAAATGCTATTTGCCCATGTCCCACCACAAATTTGGTTTTGGTCACCTGAACACTTCATATTGCAATTGTTGGCAACTCCATATTTCCCATAACTATTTCCACAAAAGCAGTATGACGAGTATTGCACTCCTGCGTATTTAAAACCTTTTTGAGCACATAAGTTGATACACATCTGAGGTGTCATATTGTTTGAATGAAATATAAATCCATTTAAATCTCTGCCAGTTAATCCTTGAGGATCCCCTTGATCCTTATAACAGCCAATATAATTTTCTTGATTGTCTAAAAAGTTTTCACCACTTTCTGCAGTGTTGTATCCTATTTTTTGTATAGCATTTTCATCCTTATTTAAAGATTTGGCAAACTCTTTAAGAAAAAATGATTTTACAATAATATTAAAATCCTCATAAGGAACAATTTTTACTATGTACCATTTATTTGATATTTTTTCTAAAAGAAAAATCAAATCAGAATTTTCTTCAAAACTGTCAGAATTAACTTTACTCATCACTATGGTTTGAAATTTAACTTCTACTAAAGCTTTATTTCCGTCCTGCTGGACTTTTTCTATAGATACATTTGAAAATTTTTGATTTATAGATTTAAAAACTGCTGCATATAACTGTAAACGTTTATCATCAAACGATTTAAAATTTGATTTTATCCAATTTATATCTTCTGATTGAATCGCATTTAAGTAATTATAAATTATATTTTCAATGGAAGCATTGGAACCAAATACTGTATTGAATAAGAAAAATATTGATACAAACATAAATATGATTTTTTTCATTTTATTCAACCTCCTTCCATATTCTTACACCGCAGTTTTTAAATGTTATTGCTGAATATCCTTCTTTATCAGTTACCTTGACAAGAATAGGAATAAAAATAATATCTCTATAAGAGTCAGATATTTTTCTATATTTCTTATAAATGCCATATATAGTTTTTGCATTTTCATAAATTGCTTTCATTAATTCCATTTGCATTGCAGCTCCAATGCTTACACTGGCCCTTGTAACAAGATCACGGATGCCTGCACCTAAAAGAACTCCTCCTACTACCATGTCTTGAGATTTTACATAGTCTTTATTTTCATCATTTATAAATGAAAGTGTATTGTTATAATAATCAGAAGTTCCAAAACTATTTTGGCTTACCGAAACTACAACTTCAGATTTTATCCTACCATTAATAATAAGAATTTTTTCTAATTTGCTACCTTTCTGAAGCGCATTTCTAACATCAGATAAGAGTTTACCGCTTGAATAAGTAATCAGAACATTTGCAGCTACTTTTAAATTTGTTTCTAAAAGCTCTTTCCACATATCTGGTTGTTCATTTAAATCGAGCCCCAACTTTTTTGATGCAAGATAGAACTCAAAAACATTACCTTTAAAATTACGTACCCGTAAAAGTGTGTTGTAAATTTTTCCTCCTCTAACTTTAAATTTTCCATATCCTTGCACTTCTATATAAAATTCATTGCTATCCAAGTCTTCTATAAATACCTTAGATGGCTGAATTTGCCAATTTTCAGCGTCCATTCCACATGGAAGTAAAAATTTTGTGATTTTAGGAATTGGGTTTTGGAAATTTATAATAAAGCTTCCTACTAAATCAGAATCTTCAAATATATTAAATTTAACCTGAACTGGAAATTTTGTTTCGGGGTTTTTGATATTGTTTAACATTCCTTTTTTTATTTTTGGTGTAGGTATAAATATTGCACCTTTGCCTTCACTATTTGTTTTTAAATTATCAATAATTATAGGGCGGGTTAAATAATCAACTGTCTTTCCATCTTTCTGAAAAGGTTCATGGCTGTAGCGAACTCTAAAAATTTTGTTTGCAGCAGGTGTTCCATCTGGCATAGATAATTGAAAAATTAGTTTTTGTTCTTTGCCATTTGCTACGAGATTTGTAGGTGTTACTTTAATATTTAGTTTTTGTTTTTTCTTAACCAGTAAAATGTCTTCATATATCGTGTATATACTGGCTCCACCTCCTGTAATTATAAGAAATTCTCTATAACCACCAAATTTATCAGTATTTAATTTATAAGTTTTATTATTAAAATTTATTTTTATTTGAGCATCATGTATTGGTTTGTTTGAGTTTTTGTCCTTAACTGTACCACGAACTAAAATTCTTCCATATTTAGAATATTCTGAACTTTTAATTTTTATCTCTTTTTTAATATGAACTGGTTCGTAGTTTTCTTTTTTTATGTAAATATCAATATCTGATTTAACCTCACTTTCATTTTCTTTATCAGTTTGTTGTAAATTATTAGAACCTCTAAGAATAGCAACAATTGAAGCAAAGTAAGAATCTGCATTGCTTTTAAACGTTTCACATTTAAATTTTAAATCAGGAGAATTCTGCAATAAAGAAGAATTTTGGCAAGGAGGAGCATCTGCTGCAGTACTAACAGATATATCGTAGTCTGTAATGTTTTTATTTTCTGGCAAATAGATAATACCCCCTCCAATACCATCACAATCGATACAACCAGAATATCCAGGGAATAAAATTGAACATACACTTACGCAATATTGGACGGAATCTTTATGTTGAACAGTTTTATTGTTGTTAGTTCTTGATGTATATTTGTAAATTTCTTTTCTAACAAAAATCCCTTGATAATTACATGCTTTTGCTAAAATAAAACCATTTTTACATGCCCATTGTGAAACTGGATCATCTTTGCCACACGGTGATTCATATAAATCTATTTCGTAAGGTTCTGGATCTTGTGACCCCTGACATTTTATTTTTTGGTTATGTTGTAGATAGTCAGTCCATAACTCTGAATCTAGAGCATTAGCAACAGTAAAGACTACAAATAACAATATAAAAATTACAAAAGGTTTGTTATTAAATAGAGTTTTCATGACAATCTCCTTATAATCTAGAACATAATTAATTATACAATATCCTGAGTACTGTTTTCAACAAAACTTGTAAAAAATCTATAATTTTTGAAAAAAATAGTATATGAGCTCAATTGCTGTTGAATTTTAGAGAGGATTATTTCAACTAAACCTATATTTAGGAATATGTATAAAATATGCATAATTATAAATATTTTATAAAGTTTTCTTCAAAGTATCAAAAGTGAAAACTTAGTCTCTTCAAGGGGGATAGCAAAATTGATTAAAATTTAGGCAAATTGGTCAATGAGCACAAAATAGCTACAAGTATATTATTATTCAAAATGAAATAGGGAGAATGTGTTAAACCTTAAAAGAAGGTTTTTTAAATGTTGTGGAAAAGTTGTAAAAAAAATTTGATTGCTTTGCCAGATGCGTTTTATTAATTTATAAAAATGCTTGGACTGTATATTCATATCCCTTTTTGTAAAAGTAAATGTAAATATTGTGGATTTTTATCGATATCCAATTTTGATTCTGATGTTGTGAAGAATTATTTACATGCAATAGAGAAAGAGCTTTCTGTTTATACAGAGTATCAGTTTGACACTATTTATATGGGTGGTGGGACTCCATCAGTTTTAGACTATTATGAATTAGAAAATCTTTTAAAAACTATTAAGAAGCTAAATTTAAAGAAATTAAAAGAGTTTACATTTGAGGCAAACCCTGAAAGCCTCGATGAAACAAAAATAAAAATTTTAAAAGATTATGGAGTTTCTAGAATAAGCATCGGAGTACAATCTCTAGATAACAATGTATTGCAGTTTTTGGGTAGGATTCATAAAGCAAAAGATGTATATGATTGTATGTATTTATTAAAAAAATATGATTTCAATATTAATGTGGATATAATATTTGATATCCCAACAGTTCCCGCAAAAACAATATATGAAACATTAAGTAAATTGTTTGATTTGGCACCAAATCATATTTCTGCGTATTCTTATTCGTTTGATACAGACTTTTTAAATGAATATAAAATAGAAAAAAACACTCATATTTTAGAAATATCTAAATCGCTTGAAAATAACGGTTATATTAGATACGAAATTTCCAATTTTGCAAAAAAAGGTTATGAATCTCTCCACAATATAAATTATTGGAAAATGGGTGATTTTATGGGTGTTGGAGCAGCAGCTCATTCTATGATAAATTTAGAAAACTCTAGGGTGAGATTTTCACACCCTAAAAATATAAAAGATTATGTAGATTCTTGTTTTTTTTATGACAACATCGAAATCGTCAGGGATAAAAGAGAGATTATTATGGAAAATATAATTTTTGGTTTAAGACTCACTGAAGGGGTCGATTTAGAACTTTTTAATAGATTGGAAATCAAAAATATGTTAGAAGAGTTAATAAATAGAGGCTATTTAAAGATTGTTGGAGATAAAGTATGTTTGACAGAAAAAGGTTTGTTGTTTTTGGATTATGTGCAGGAGTATTTTTATTTACACTTTTAATTTATAGCAATACATCTTATTCATCAGGTTGTGCTGGTGACTGTATGACATGTCATGAAAATTTAAAAGGGGATGAAACACATATTGCAATGACATTTTGTTCTGACTGTCATAATAAATCTAATTCAGAATTATCATTAGGCTCTTCTTTTAGTGAAGGCTGTGGTGAGAAATGTTTTGATTGTCATGACCAGTGGCCAAATGATGGATATCATGCAGATTTAGAAAAATGCATTAGCTGTCATACTAAAAAATAAATTATTTAAGTAAATAAGATCTAAAGAAGGCACTGTCGATTACTTGGTTGTAATCTTTTCCATTTAAATAATCTAAAAACAGCTCTTTAGAAATATAATATTCTGCTGTTATATATTTTTTTGGTTTTGTAATTTCAGTGAGCTTTTCGCTAATTCCCCAGATACCACTAATTAAAAATCCTCTAAAATTTCTATCGTTTAGTAGTTTATTTAATTTTATATGTTTTAGCATATATAAAATATCTATTGTGCCATTTTTCAAAGAATTTTTTATTATTTTGTCAGTATCTTTGTGGATTATTTTATTTATATTTTTACCATGATAGGTTATAAATAGCCAAAAATCACCAGGCTTATTTTTACACTCTTTACAATCGCTGGCACCAGTAAAACCTACGCCGTCGTCAATAATTTTAAGGTTTAGAATTTTTAAACTTTCTACAATAGAATTTAACTCGTCTGTGTATTTGGCTTTTAGCATTCGAGTGTAGTTATTTTTAGGGTTTGCAACAGTATTGACATAATTTAAATTTGATCCCTTTGTGCAACCAATTGATAAAAAAAGAGTGATTAAAAATACTATTATCTTCATGATACAATATATCCTATTATAATATAATTCTCTTTATTTTAACAAATTACTTGCAAAAAATGCAATAAATTTTTAAAGTAAGTCTTGCATTTAGTGTTTTTTAACTATATGGAGGCAAGTTATATGAGAGATAAGATAGAAGCTGTAGAAGTTAAATGTCCAAAATGTAAAAGAAAACAGATTGTTTATATTCCAAAGGAACCAATACCAAAGTGTCCTGATTGTGGGACACAAATGGTAATTAGTGAACTTTTAGATGAAGGAAAATCATATTAGGAGGATGACATGAGAAAGCTATTAGTATCACTGTTAGTTTTACTTTTTGCTGCAACTTTTCTTTATGCAGCAGATAATGAGTTGTGGGAAAAGTCCACTCTTAACCAGATTTTAAAAAGAGGGGAGTTAAGAGTAGGACTTGAGTCTGGTTATAAGCCATTTGAAATGACTGCAAAAAATGGCGAAATAATAGGTTTTGATGTTGATATTGCCAAAGTGATGGCTAAAGCTATGGGCGTTAAGCTTAAGTTAGTTAATACTGCTTGGGATGGTATAATCCCTGCATTAATTACTGACAAGTTTGATATAATTATGTCTGGTATGACAATAACTCAGGAGAGAAATCTTCAAGTAAATTTTGCAGATCCATATATTATTGTGGGGCAAACATTATTGATCCATAAAAAAGATGCAGGCAAAATCAAATCATATAAAGATTTAAATAATCCAAAATATGTGATTGCTTCAAAACTTGGTACTACAGGATATTTTGCAGCTAAAAAATACATTCCAAAAGCTAAAATAAACGCTTTCGAAACTGAAGCAGATGCTTTTCAAGATTTTATCAATGGAAAAGCTGATGCTTTTGTTTATGATTTACCTCTTTGTGCATATTACTACTCAATTTATAAAGATAAGGTTGTTTTCTTAGATAAGCCTTTTACTTATGAACCTCTTGGTTGGGCAATAAAAAAAGGTGATCCTGATTTCTTAAACTGGTTGAATAACTTTTTGAGACAGATTAAAGGTGATGGTACATACGATAAAATCTATGATAAATGGTTTAAGAGCACATCTTGGCATAAACAAGTTCAGTAATAAATCTAAAGCCCCCTTTATGGGGGCTAAATACATATACAAGAGAGGATAAAAAGTGAATAGAAAGAGAAGTAACTTTTTATGGAATGTTGTTTTTGTGCTTATATTAATAGCTATTGGAGTATTTTTTTATTTTTCTACAAAGCAAATTAATTATATTTGGAGATGGGATAGAGTATTTCAATTTGTATGGCATACTTATGATAAGGAAATTAGAGCTCCTTTTGATGGTACAGCTAAAATAGAAGGTAAAAAACTTATTGTTGTTTCAGATTCTGGAGAAGAAAACGAAATTAAAGATTTTAGCCAGATAACAGTTTCTGATGGTGATCTTATTTTTGAAGGTGATGTGATTGCAAAAAAGAGGGCGAGTGAGCCTGGCCCTCTGTTATATGGGCTTTATGTGACATTGAAATTGTCTATAATTTCAATATTTTTTGCTATAATAATTGGTATCATCACAGGTTTAATGAGAATTTCAGAAAATCCTGCTTTAAAGAAATTGGCTATAACTTATATTGAGCTAATTAGAGGTACACCATTATTAGTTCAGATTTTTATTTTTTATTTTTTCATAGGTACAGTTTTACAGCTGAATAGATTTACAGCTGGTGTTGCTGCTTTGGCTGTTTTTGCAGGTGCTTATGTAGCAGAGATTGTTAGAGCTGGAATACAATCTATTCACAAAGGTCAAACAGAGGCTGCAAGAAGTCTGGGAATGAATTATTTTCAGACTATGAGATATATTATTTTACCTCAAGCATTAAAAAGAACAATTCCTCCTATGGCAGGTCAGTTTATATCTCTTATAAAAGACTCTTCACTTGTATCAGTTATTTCTATTACTGACTTAACAAAAGCGGGTAGAGAAGTTGTTACATCGACATTTCAACCGTTTGAAGTATGGTTTACGGTTGCTTTTCTCTATCTCATACTAACGACATCACTGTCATTTTTAACCCAATTACTTGAAAGGAGGTTGGCTGAAAGTGACTGATTATATAATAGAGGCCACTAATGTTCATAAAGTATACCCCAATGGGGTTCATGCTTTAAAAGGGGTTACTTTAAAAGTAAAAAGGCAAGAAGTGGTGGTTATTATTGGGCCAAGTGGTTCTGGAAAATCTACTTTTTTAAGAACCTTAAACTTGCTAGAGACTATCAATGATGGTAAGATTATTATTGATGGGGTAGATTTGACAAGCCCCAAAACAAATATAAATAAAGTGAGAGAAGAAGTTGGGATGGTTTTCCAGCAGTTTAATTTGTTTCCTCATATGACTGTTTTAAGAAATATTACTTTAGCTCCAATGGTAGTGAAAAAAGTTAAAAAAGAAGAAGCTGAGGAGATAGCTATACAGTTATTAGAAAAGGTTGGACTTGCTGATAAAATTAATAGTTACCCTTCTCAACTATCAGGTGGGCAGCAACAAAGGGTAGCAATTGCTAGAGCCCTTGCAATGAGACCAAAGATTATGCTTTTTGACGAACCAACAAGTGCTCTTGATCCAGAAATGATTGGTGAAGTATTAGATGTTATGAAGACATTGGCAAAAGAAGGGATGACGATGGTTGTTGTAACACATGAGATGGGGTTTGCTAGAGAAGTTGCTGATAGAGTTGTTTTTATGGACAATGGAGAGTTAATTGAAGAAAATACTCCACAAGAGTTGTTTACAAATCCAAAAAATGATAGATTAAAACAGTTTTTAGGTCAGATTCTTTAGAGGTGGTATGTTTTTTAGTAAAAAGGTTAAAATAAATGTTAAGAATAAAAATGTAGTAATTGAAGCAAAAAGTGGAAGTAACCTTTATGAGGTTTTGGTTCAAAATGGTATCCCAATAGAATCTCTCTGTAAAGGGAGTGGCCAGTGTGGAAAGTGTAAGGTAAAAATAGTTTCTGCTGATGGGAAAGAGATAAATAAACCTACTAAAAAAGATAGATTAATACTTGCAAAGATAAACTTGGACAATGGATATAGACTTGCCTGTCAATATGTGGTGAAGTCAGATATTATTGTGGATACAGAAGAATGGATTGTTGAAGATGATCCAAATATTTTAAAAGTTACTGTCAAGAAAGTGGGTAAACCGACATCTGAAGATAACAAATCAGAAGAAAATTTAGAAAAAGATTATGAATTATCGGATAAGCAATTTGATGATGATGCAGAATTAAAAGCTCTTAAAGATGGGTTAATCTTGATTCAATACCCAAAAGGTATCAAATATTTTGTTTACAGTGCAAGTATAGGGACGATTTCTTTTGATGGTTATGTTAAAACTGATGAGCCTTTAATTGACTTAATTGATAACAATTTATTGTCTGATTTTATCTATAACAATGTGGATGTTCCAGATATTGATAGAGTTTTAATTATTCTAGATTCAGTTTATTACAAAGGGGAGAATCTTTTAAATTTGATAGAATATTATTCTTTTGAAATAGGGGAGATGTTTTGTGAAATTATTCAACCGTTAAATAACCCTTCAAATCTTTTAACCTTTTTCAGGCTGTTAAATTTACAGGATGGGTCATTATTGATACCTTTAGATAGTTTGACCTCATATTATTTTAAATTGAATGAAAAACTTTATTTATTAGATGCTAAATACATTTCAAATAGAGTTGATTTAGGATTTCTATTTCAAAAAGGGTTAAATCCAATTACAGATATTTCAAATGATTTTAAAGATGTACAAATAAAAGACCCATATTTTGAGCCTGATTCGATCAGTCCAAAGGCTATCATGAAAACTATTTATAATTTATCTAAGTTTGGAATTATTGATGATAATTTTAGAATAAAAGATCGTAATGATTTACTTGATAAGGTTCCAATTGAGATTTTGGTTAAAATTAGCAAGAAAGGGGATGAGACAAAATTTAATGTATATCGAAAAAAAGAGATATCTATTTCTGTAAGCGATAAGGATCTTTATCATTTTTATGAATTTAAAAAGCTGGTGAACTCTTTGGTCTCTTATACTGAAAAATTTTTAGGGAAAATAAGTAACATAGTCTTGTATTCATATTCAGATATAGAAGAAGTTATAAATATTTTGATTGGGCTTAAAATTTTTCCAAACAAATATGCTAAAAAAATAACTTTTTTTAGTGGTGATCCAGCTCTTTTATCTATCAAATTTTTTAGTTATAAGAATATTCCAGCTTATTTAAACAAAAATTTTAAAGAATTAAATTCTATTGAACTTTATAAAAACGAAAATTTTAATAATATTTTCGAAAAATTTTAGAATGTTGTGCAATAAAAAATAATATTTTAAGATTTCTAAGACGCTTGTGATAATAAAAATGTAGTCATTACGAGGAGCGATAGCGACGAAGTAATCTCTTGTAAAACATTGGAATGGATATTGCTTCGTTAGTGCTCGTATAGAATAAAGGTGGTCATTGCGAGGGGCGTAAGCCCCGAAGCAATCTCGTTTTTATTTAACTAATTTTTACGCTTTTTAAGGCTTCGACTTCAATTGGTCTATTTCTATTATAACTAACGACTACATCAACAGGTTTTTCTAAAATGTTTTCTAATTTTGCTGCTAATTTGATTTTTTTTTCAAATAGGTTTTCTCTGTTTTTAGGTATTATATAAAGATCTATATCACCACCTTTTTTATCTATAAGCCTACTACCAAAAATAAATATTTCGCAATCCCCAAAAATATCTTTAGTGAGCCTTTTGATAATTTCAATTTCATCTTTTTTCAGTCTTATTTTCAATTTTTTTAACAACCTCCATTAAAATAGGTGTTTTCTCAATAAGATAGTTTATTGCTTCTACTTTTTCACTAGAATCTTCAGGATAATCATGAGCAAGCAGGTTCCTTATCTTTCTAAATTCACTCCATGTATCTATATCTATAATATTTTCTTTTTAAATTTCTTTTAATATTTCCAAAAAACTTTTATCTTCCACTGGATAAAAAAGTTTATTTAAAAACTCACGAAAAATTTTTGAGCCTATTAAATCTTGTAATTTAGCAAATCTAAAAGCAAGAGTATCAAGCATATCTTTTTCATATGAATTTAAATTATTAAATTTTTCAACTGTTAAAGGATAAAGTTTATTCAATCTTGATAATACATCTTTTAGTCGCTCAATATGGGTATTTGCTTCTTTTAAATAAGATGACAATCTATCAATGGCCATTTTAACCTCTATGTCAAATCTAAACAATTATTTTTGTATTGTGAAATATATTAAAAAATAGCTTTGGTTACTATTTCCTCCAAGTTTTCTTTTGAATCAAGTTGTATTTTTTTCTTTTTGTCAATAATTACTACTGGTGGGTTGAGAATTCCATATTCTTCAGGAATTTTTTCATTTTCAGCATCTATTAGAATTACTTCAATTTTGTCGCGATATTTTTCTGCAAGATTTTTAGCTATTTCAGGTGTTTTGGTGTCTTTTGAACCTTTATAAAAAAATTCAACTCTAATCATCAAACCCTCCTTTTTTCTATTATTATAACATATTTATTAAATTTTTTCATTCTAAATTATCATTGATGATATTTTACAATAGTCTAATATTTTGATAATCAAAACAATCAATAGATTGCTTCTACAAAATATGTTGCCTCGCAAAGAGTAAGGCTGTCATTGCGAGGAGTGAAACGACGAAGCAATCTCTTTTTTATTCTCTTTTCACTATTTACGATTCACTACTTACTTAATACAGACTGCTTCATCACTATCGTTCCTCGCAGTGACTAAAACCTGAGATTGCTTCGCTGACGCTCTCAATGACAATCATACCAGTCATCGAGAGGCAGTGTAAACTGCCGAAGCAATCTCAAAAGATTTTTATAAAATTTTTTCTAAAGAAATTTTTATACATTCCGATTTTTAATCTGACGCACGGAAGCGTCAAAAAAAATTAAATAGGGGAAAGATCCTCTATTGAAACAATCAAGGAGGATAAGATGGCACTAACAATTTATCAAAACATCATGTCTTTGAATTCTCAAAGACACCTTAGCGGTACTCAATCCGCACTTAGCAAATCTCTCGAGCGTTTATCCAGCGGTCTTAGAATCAACCATGCAGCAGATGATGCTTCAGGTCTTGCAATCAGTGAAAAGTTGCGTGGCCAAATCACTGGGCTTAAGAGAGCAATAATGAACGCTCAAGATGGAATTTCAATGCTTCAAACTGCAGAAGGAGCATTAGAAGAAGTATCTTCAATGCTTCAAAGGATGCGTGAGCTTGCTGTGCAAGCATCAAATGGTACTTATACCACAAATGACAGAGTTGAACTACAAAAAGAGATTGAACAGCTAAAAGCAGAGATTGACAGAATTTCATCTGCCACAGAGTTTAATACTAAAAAACTATTAAATGGTGATGGAACAGCTCTTTGGTCAGCAAGCGATAATAAAATATCAGCAATTATAAGAGGCAATGTTCAAGAAGGAAATTATAAAATAACTATGGAAAATGTATCTGTAGGTAAAAATCAGGTTTTCCAAACCGATATTATGACAGTGCAAGAAGCAGAAAATGGAGTAACAATTACTCATAATCCATTAACGAGTAATGGCGTAGAAGAGATAAAAGATCTTGTTAGTAGTAATTCTGATAATATATATCGAGTGACTGTAGACGGTGCAACAACTGCGTCAGATGGTTATTATAAGGTTTCTACATATGATGGAGGGGATAACACGTTTGATTCGACAGTTGATGGTGATGTTATAGGTAATGCTTTAATCTCTACAAATGGTACTTATTATATAGAAGTTATATTTAATAATGATTTTGATGGGACAACACACAATAGTATAACGAATGATAGTAACGCAAATAGAAGTATACTTGGAAATGCATATATTAATATTTATAATTCAGATGGTACTGCATTTCAGACAGGAATTATTGCTAATATAGAAGATACCACTACATCTGATGGTGGTGGTAATGTTATTTTAAATATGAGCAATGTAAGTTCAGCTACAGGTGGAGCGATATCATTTAATAATATATTATTAGATAATAATGGAACTACACAGTTAACTATTAGTGCAGGGGAAAAAGTTCTTATTTCAGTATATAATGCATCTATACCAACAACAGCAACTGGTGGATATTTTGATGTGTATGCACCAGTTACAAGTGGTACCCCATCAAATCAAGTATTAAAAGTTACAGCGGATAGTGGATTAGCTAATTCTGAACATCAAATAGCCTTACTAGGGTTTGATACAAATGGTAATTTACAAACGACAGATTCTTTTATATTAAAGATTGGATCAGATTCTAATGGATTTTTAGATCCTGATGATGCAACATTTCAAGGTTATACTTTAAATCCTGGAGATGTTGCTAATGAAAATACTAAATTGAGCAATATCGCTAGGTTTATAGATGCTGATGGAAATAATCTTTTTGAGAATAAGCAAGAGCTTACAATTTGGGGAAATGGTAAATCAACAACAATTTATTTAGAGGCAGATGATACCGTAGCAGATTTAGAAAAGAAATTGACTGATGCTATAGTAAACGATCTTGGAATGGGATCTGATGATCCGACTGTCAATGAACATTTAGTGGATTATATTACAACAGCTGATCCAAATAGTAAATTTAGAACTGTTGCAGGTACATTTGTAATTCAAACTGCTATGGTTGGTGAGCAGGGTGAAATTGCATTTTCTGGTGATCAAAGGTTGATAAATGCTTTATCATTAGCAGAGGTGCAAAAGGCTGAAAGTAGCAGTGTAAAAGTTACAGTTTATGATGCAACTACAGGAGATTTAATAGGTAGTGATGAAACTGGGAATGATAGAGTTGATGGGGTAATTCAAGGTATTGAGCTACTTATAGATTCAAGGACAAGTGTAAATGCACAATTAACATCGACAAATGAAATTGAGTTTGTTGAGAATACAAATTTGTCTAATGAAGAGTTTTATTTACATGTAGTCGATAATTCTACAGATTTGCAGATTGGAGCAAATAAAGGGCAAGATTTATCAGTTTCAATTCCACAGTTAAACAGTAAAGGTTTAGGTGTTGATAAAGTCTGGGTTGTGTCTCAAGATTTGGCAAGGAGAGCGATTATAGATATTGATAATGCTTTAAGTAAGGTAGTTTCAATCAGAGCTACTATTGGTGCACAAGTAAATAGATTAGAACATACTATAAATAACTTGAATGTTGCTCATGAAAATATGACAGCAAGTGAGTCAAGGATTAGAGATCTTGATATGGCAGAGGAAATGGCTACATTTACTCGCTATCAAATTCTTTCTCAGTCAGGTATTGCTATGCTTGCACAGGCTAATCAAATACCTCAAATGGCTCTTCAACTACTTCAAGGATAATGAAAGGGGGCTAATATGGGTGCGTATCCATTAAAAGAAGTTGATACAAAAAAGAAAATGCAGCTCAATGAGCTATATAAGATGCTAAAAGATATGTTTGAATCTGGATTCTATGGCTCCATTGAGATAAAGTTTGAAGCTGGTAAAGTAACGATTGTAAAGAAAACAGAGAGTATCAAAATCTAAAAGAGGGCTTTAAGCCCTCTTTTTTTTGTAAAATATTAAAAAATAGTCATCGCGAAGAAGCGCAAGCTGACGAAGCGATCTAATGTATGACAATAAACTAGAGATTGCTTCACTTCGTTCGCAATGACAAAAGTGGTCATTACGAGGCGCGGTAACGACGAAGTAATCTCTTTTTTATTCTCTTTTCACATTTCCTATTTGCTACTTACGAAATACAGACTGGTTCGTCACTATTGTTCCTCGCAGTGACTAAAATCTGAGATTGCTTCGCTGACTCTCGCAATGACGGCTCAGCAGTAATTGCGAGGAGTGAAACGACGGAGCAATCACTAAAATAATTTAGCTTGATAAATTTTCATATTAAGCAGTATCCTTGAAAATTGAAAATGACTAATTTCTGCTCAATCAAAAATAAGTCTTGACTATTTTCGAGTAAAATATAAACTGGTAAATATGATAAGCAGGAATATTGAAGAATTTGTATTACAAATTTTAAATTCATACAATAAAATTTGTTTTATTAGTGGTCCCAGACAATCTGGCAAAACCACATTTTCAAAGATGATATTAGAGCGTTTTCAGCAGGGTTCATACATTAATTGGGATATAATTAACCATCAGAAAAAAATTATTAAAGATCCATACTTCTTTGAAAATGAAAATAGAGATCTACAAGAAAGATTTTTAGTAGTTTTTGATGAAATACATAAATATAAAGATTGGAAAAATTATTTAAAAGGTTGTTATGACGGCTATAAAGATGAGTTTAATTTTTTAGTTACAGGTAGCGGCAGGTTAGACCTTTTTAAAAAAGGTGGTGACAGCCTTTTTGGAAGATATTTTGCTTTAAACTTATTCCCTTTTACATTAGGGGAGCTTGAAAATAAAAAATTTATTTCCTGGGATGAATTTGAGCAAATATTATTAAATGGATTTGAGTTTAAAAGTTTTAAAACTACTTATGAGCAACTTTGGAACTTTTCTGGATTTCCTGAACCTTTTTTGAAAAATAATATAGAATTTTATAATATTTGGGCTAATGAAAGGAAGAAAACAGTAATAAAAGAAGATATCAGAGATGCATATTATATTAAAGATATTTCAAATATTGAAATTTTATCAACTCTTTTACCATTCAAAGTGGGATCACCTTTATCAATTAATTCTATTAGAGAAGATTTAAATGTAGCTTTTGATTCAATAAAAAAATGGTTATTAATTTTAGAGCAATTTTATTATATTTTTACAGTAAAGCCTTATAGTAAATCTTTGCCAAGAGCGATTAAAAAGGAAAATAAAGTTTATCTTTATGATTGGGTAGAAATTGAAGATAATGCAGCAAAATTTGAAAATCTTGTCGCTCTACATCTTTATAAAACAATAACATTGTGGACTCAAACTGGAAAAGGGAATTTTGATTTGTATTACCTTAGGGATAAAGAAAAAAGGGAAGTGGATTTTTTAGTTAATAAGGATAATCAGTTGCTTTTCTTGGTAGAAGTAAAGCTAAACGATACCGATTTATCTAAAAACTTGCTTTATTTTCAAGAAAAGTTGAAAGTTCCTTATGCAATACAGGTTGTTTCTAAAAGTGGTGTACTTAAAAAGCTTAAAAGAAATAATTATGTGCAGTACATGATTTCGGCTGATAATTTTCTTTATTATTTATTATAGAATTAATAAAATTGGAAGTCTTGTACAATTTCTGCTAAATATCCCAGATTTCTTTACTTCGTTCGCAATGACGGCTCGGCAGTCATCGCGAGGAGCGATAGCGACGAAGCAATCTCCAATATTAAATTTTTTCTAAAGTTTTTATGTGATTGTTCGATTAATAAAACAGGAAAATTGAATAAGCGGTACTGAAACATTCAGGCCGATGTGACTCGGATAGAGTTGCATCGGCCTTTTTTGTTTTGGTGCCAAAAAAGTTGAAAAGGGGGTGGTTGAAAAAGAGTTAGAAGTGAAAGGTGAGTGGTGAAGAGATTGCTTCGCTGACGCTCGCAATGACGTCTCGGCGGTCATCGCGAAGAAGCGTAAGATGACGAAGCGATTTCAAGTAAGACGTTGGAGTAGGAGATTGCTTCACATCGCTCGCATTGACAAAAGTAGTCATTGCGAGGAGCGGTAGCGACGAAGCAATCTCAAAAAAAATTTTAACGTAGAACGTTGAACTTAGAACGTTGAACAAAAAAAAACGGCAGGGAAGCCAAAAAAAACAAAACAAGGAGGTAGTGTTATGGCACTAAGAATTTACAACAATATTTCTTCCCTTAATGCACAAAGATACTTAGGTATCACAAACACTCAAATGTCAAAATCACTTGAAAGATTATCAAGTGGTCTTAGAATCAACCATGCAGCAGATGACGCATCTGGTCTTGCAATTAGTGAAAAATTGAGAGGCCAAATCAGCGGTCTCAAAAGAGCAAGTATGAACGCTCAAGATGGTATCTCTATGCTTCAGACTGCTGAAGGTGGTTTGCAAGAGATTCAAAGTATTGTACAAAGAATGAGAGAGCTTGCAGTACAGGCTGCAAACGGTACATATACTGCAAATGACAGAGCAGAGCTTCAAAAAGAGGTTGACCAGCTAAAATCAGAAATCAACAGAATATCTGCATCAACAGAATTTAACACCAAAAAATTGTTAAATGGTGATGCATCAGCTCTCTGGTCAGCAAGTAACAACAAACTTGAAGCTATTATCAAAGGTAAAGTAGCTGAAGGCGAATATTCTGTTTCTGTTACTGCTACTGCTGGTAAGAACTATATTTATAAAACCGATATTATGACAATTGGAGAATCAAATACTTATGGCAAGGTAGATAGTTCATCTGGAGCAAGTTGGAAAAATGCAGTAAAATCAATAGATAATATTAATGGATTTGAGTCAGGTTCAAGTGTAACGCTTAAAAAAGTTGATACAGATGGTACTGCAAATAGTGATGCTGCAGCTGTTTTAGGGTATACAGGTGGAGCAAATGTTAGTTTATCAGATAATGGTACTACATATGACGTAAGTGCTAGTGGATATTTAGAAGTTGAATTTTTGGCTGCTACTTCAGCATACGAAAATGACACTAGTACAAATAGTGGAACACAAATAAGGGCTGCTAATGCTGCAAGGGTTAGGTTTTATAATGCGGAAACAGGATATGTTAGTGATTGGGTAAATGTTAATTTGGAATACATTTCTGGTACTGGTGCAGCTGATACTAGTCCTGATACCGAATTTATTGAATTAAATAGTTCTTCTGGATTAACAACAGATGGTTCAAATAATTTGTTTTCAGCTGGTGGATTAAGGATAATTACTACAGATGATAATATTGGTGTAGGAGATAAAGTTGTAATTAGCCTATCTGATTATGATAAATCAGATAGTAGTACTGATATAACTGTGCAATATACTACATCAGGTAATCATCCTGAGGTTACATATGCTAATGCAATAAGTAGTACGTCTGAAAGTAGTGCAACTGTTTATGTAGGTAATTTTGATTCAAACTCGGGTGAATTTAATTTAAATAGCTTTAGATTAAACTTTAACCCAGTTACATCAATTACTAATAATGAAAATTTAGTTTTTACTGTTCTTGGTGAAGGAGATGTTGCAACATCTGCAACTAAACTAAAAGATATTCAAAGATTTGTTAATGATGATGGTAGAAACATTTTTGATAATACTCAAGAATTGACAATATTTGGTAATGGTAAGCAGACTACTATTTATCTTGAGGGTGATGATACTTTAGCAGATTTTGAATCTAAATTGGAAGATGCGCTTGTAAATGATTTGGAGATGGGAGATTCTTCTATTAAAAATGACTTAGTTTACTATGATACTACTGCAGGTACATTTAAAATCCAAAGTGGTTTAATAGGTGAAGACAGCAAGATTTCTTTCATCGGTGATCAAAAACTTATCGATGGTTTGTCCTTGACTACAATTCAAGAAGGTGAAAACTCTTCTTTAACAGTAAGTGTTACAAAAAATGGAGCTACCGTAGGTAGTGATACTGTAAATGATTATACCTTAAGAGGTGTAATTAGTGGTGTTGAATTGAGCTTTGATAAAAACTTGGGAGTTTCAGTTTCTGGAGATAGCAGCGGAAATCTTACTTTTACAGCTTCAAGCTCTGCAACTGAAATTGAATTGCATCTTGTTGATAACTCGACTGCGCTTCAGATAGGGGCAAATGAAGGGCAAGATATAAATGTAAGTGTTGCTCAAATTAATACAAAATCATTGGATCTTGACAATGTTTTAGTTGTTGATCAAGATTCTGCTCAAAAAGCAATTACGAAGATTGACAGAGCATTGGAGTTTATCTCTGGTGCAAGATCTACTATTGGTGCTCAGGTAAACAGGCTTGAGCATGCTATTACAAACCTTGACACAGCAAGGGAGAACTTGACAGCTTCTGAGTCCAGGATTAGAGACCTTGATATCGCTGAGGAGATGGCTCAGTTTACAAGGTATCAGATACTTCAGCAGTCTTCTACTGCTATGCTGGCTCAGGCTAATCAGCTTCCTCAGCTCGCTTTACAACTTCTGGGTAGGTAATAAAAGGATTGGGGCTTTTGCCCCTTTCCTAAAATAAAAGAAAGGTGGTGATGAGCTATGTTAGAGGCAGTAAAAAATTTAACAATTGCAACAGTAGATAAAGCATCATCAACCAGTGATGTAAAAAATACCCAGAAGGTTGTTGAGCAGAGTGCAAGGCAGCAGGCTCAAAAGCAGCAGGTGAGTGAACAGGAACTAAAAAATCAAGTAAAAGAGTTAAATAAAGCTCTCGATATGATGAATATCAAACGAGAGTTTGAGGTGGATAAAGACCTTGGGGAAGTGGTAGTAAAGATAGTTGATACCCAAGAAAATAAGGTGGTAAGGCAGATTCCACCAGAAGAAGTATTAAAGCTTGCAAAAAATATAAGAGAGATGGTGGGCTTGTTGTTTGACAAGACCACATAAACTTTTTAAGAGATTGCTTCGGCAACTTTTGTTGCTTTGCAATGACGGCTCGGCAGTCATTACGAGGAGCTGTAGCGACGAAGCAATCTCTTGTAACACATTGAATTGGAGATTGCTTCGCTTACGCTCGCAATGACAGCTTGGTGGTCATTGCGAGGAGCGTTAGCGACGAAGCAATCTCTCTTTTTATTAATTTAATTGATGATTTTTGAGTTTATTGTTAAAATAAAATTATGGAAAAGCAAGGCTATGTTTACATTTTAACAAATAAAACAAATACAGTTCTCTATACTGGCGTTACATCAAATTTAACTAAGAGAATTTATGAACATAGGACAGGTGCAGTAGAAGGTTTTACAAAAAAATATAATGTGAAGAAGTTAGTTTATTATGAAGTTTTTTCTGACATAGAAGAAGCAATAAAAAGAGAAAAACAAATAAAAGGTGGAAGTAGGGCGAAAAAAATAGCCCTGATAGAGTCAATTAACCCAAATTGGGAAGATTTGTATTATAAATTATTTTGAGATTACTTTGGCAGCTTATATTGTCTAAAAATGAACTTAAAGTGCCGTCATTGCGAGGGGCTTAAGCCCCGAAGCAATCTCTTTTTTATTTTCTTTTCACGTTTCACTATTCACTGTTCACGAACTACAGACTGCTTCGTCACTGCCGTTCCTCGCAGTGACAAAAACATGAGATTGCTTCGCTGACGCTCGCAAAATTTATGATAAGTTATTCATTGCTGATTTAAGCTTTTTTTGCTATAATTTTATTATGAATAAGGAATTAATTGAAAAATTAAAAAAGCTTAAACCTGTATTGAAGGAAAAATTTGGTATTGAGGAGTTTGCTGTATTTGGTTCACAGGTAAGAGATGATTTTCATAAAAATAGCGATATTGATATAGTTTTGATTAAAGTAGCAAAAAAAGATTATTTTAACAGACTAAAAGCAAAATATTTTTTAGAAAAAGTTCTAAACGTTAAAGTTGATCTTGGTTATTATGATAGTATGCGAGAGATAATTAAAGAAGAAATAAGTAAAGATATTTTTTATGTCTAAAAGAATAAAAGAATTATTTTTATTTGATATTTTAATTGCTGTATTGAAAATTGAAGAACATGCAAAAAGATATAAAAGTGCATATCAGTTGAAATTAGCTTATCATGATTGGGATTTTATAATAAGACAATTTGAAATTATTGGTGAATCAACTAACAAACTTATTAAATATTCTTATTTTTCTGATGATAAAAGAGAAATTGTTGATTTTAGAAATGTATTAATTCATGAATATTTTGGTATAGACCATGAAGAAGTTTGGGATATTATAAAAAATCATTTGCCGAAATTTAAAAATGAAATTTTGGCTAAAATAAATGAGCTAGATTATGAATTAAAGGAAAGACTGATAAATTCTCTCTTAAAAGAGTATGAGCATATTTCATTTGTAAAAGATGCACTTATTGCTTTAAAATAAAGAGTTTTTTAAACATTAAGTATTGAGATTGCTTCGCTTCGCTCGCAAAGACAAAAGATGTCATTGCGAGGAGTGAAACGACGAAGCAATCTCTTTTTTTATGTTCTATAATCGGCATTTATTTTAACATAGTCATAGGAAAAATCACATGTGTAAACTGTTTTGGAAAAAGTCCCAATTTTTAAATCTATTGTTATTGAAAAACAATCTTTCTTCATAATCTCATAAGCCTTATCTTCTAAGTCCTCAGATATCAAAAGGCCGTTTTCAACATATTTTAAATTGTCAAAATAGATATCCACTTTATCTTCGTCAAAATCTATTAAGGATGAACCAATAGTAGCCATCAATCTTCCCCAGTTGGGATCAGAACCAAAAAACATAGTTTTGCAAAGGGGTGAATTTGCTATTTTGAAGGCACATCTTTTAGCATCTTCATAACTTTTGGCATTCTTAATATTAATTATGACAAATTTTGTTGCTCCTTCTCCATCTCTTACAATCATTTGTGCAAGGTCTAAGCAAACTGCTTTTACCGCTTCTTTAAAAAGCTCCAAATTTTCACCATGATTCACAGATATGCCGCTCATCCCGTTTGAAAATAGAAAAACAGAATCGTTTGTACTCATATCACCATCTACTGTGATACTGTTAAAACTTTCTTCAACAGCAAGCCTTAAAACTTCATCCTGTATATCTTTATTGACAAGGGCATCGGTAGTAATAAAAGCCAGCATTGTAGCCATATCAGGAGCAATCATCCCAGCGCCTTTAGCTATACCACCTACCACAAATGCCCCATTTTCAGTTTCTACCAAATAAGCTGATTTTTTTATTACTGTATCAGTGGTTAGGATTGCTTCTGCTAAATTATCATCGGTATCGTCTAACTCATTTACTATTTCATTTACATACTTAAGCATCTTATTTACAGGTAATTGTACACCGATAACACCTGTTGAAGCCATCAATAAAGATTTGTTATCAATTTGTAGTCTATTTTCAAATTCGCTACATATCCTTTTAGTATTTTCCAAGCCTAATTTTCCGGTGCAGGCATTAGCATTGCCACTATTTATCACAATTCCAAAAAATTCACTTTTTTCTGAAAGAAGCTGTATATCATAAATAACTGGTGCGGCTTTTACTTTATTTTTCGTAAAGGTTGCAGAAACTACTGCTGGGACATCACTAACTAAAATTCCAAAATCCTTTTTCCCACTTTTATTCCCCTTGATATCAGCGCAAATTGCTGATGATTGATAACCAAGAGGGGTTGTTACTCCACCGTGATTAATTTTCTTCAAGGTTTCCTCCTATATTTCAAAATGTATCAAGGGACCTCGCCCATGACCCAAATTTAAATTTTTCGCTTTTAACATAGATTTTATCAAAAATTCTTTAGCTTTTCTAATTGAAATTACTATGTTTTCACCTTTGGCTAAGTAGGCTGTAATAGCAGAAGATAGTGTGCACCCTGTCCCGTGAGTATTTTTTGTTTTTATTTTATCAGAAATAAAATATTCGTAGCTTCTTCCATCGTAAAGCATATCAATCGCTTTTTCATTTTTTAAATGCCCACCTTTTATGAGCACATATTTAGCACCTTTAGCAAAAATAATTTTAGCTGCTTTTTCCATATCTGATATCGAATTAATTTCTAATCCGGTTAAATACGAAGCTTCATCTAAATTAGGGGTGATTAGAAAAGAACCCTTTATTAGTTCTTCAAAATTGCCATCAAATAATAATGTCCCAGTAGAAGATTTTAGCACAGGATCTAAAATAAAAGGGCATCTCTTCTCTTTTAGATAGTCAATTGTAAGTTTTGCAATGTCAGAAGTCGCAAGCATCCCAATTTTAGCAAATTTGATATCAAAGTCACTAAAAAGGATGTCGAGTTGTTCTTTTAATAGATTTAGAGAAACAGGATGTACATTTTTTACCTTTGTAGTGTTTTGAACAGTGATTGCAGTGATTACTGTCAAACCATAAACTCCAAGAGCGGAAAAGGTTTTTAAGTCAGCTTGTATCCCTGCGCCACTGCTTCCATCTGAACCAGCTATTGATATAACCACAGGTAAATTATGAGCCATTATGTATAATTACCTCATATCTATTTTCACCAAGGATATTATCTATCTGTTTAAAAAAAGCTAAAGTTGGTGAAACCTTAAAATCTTCATCAGCTTCCATAATAACTTTACCTTTTGCTGGAACATAAACTTCAAAAATAAGCTTTTTATCCCCTTTTTCTCTGTAAACAACACTTTTAATTTCTTCACAAAGGTTTTTATTGAAACCTGTTGCTGTGATTTTTAATTTTATACCATCGATAAGTTTAATAAAAGCTTCTTCAATACCGTAAATTTCATCAGCTACAATAGAATAAGTGTCATCTTTGTAATTTACTACCCCTTTTACAATTATTATGGCATCTTCTACAAAGTGTCTTACATTTTCTTTGTAAAGTTTTGGAAAAACAACTACATCCATTGTCCCATCTAAATCTTCTAAAGTTACAAATGCCATCCTTTCATTTGTTTTGGTGATATAATTTTTTACATCTTTTACTATACCACCGACCATTACAGAATTATTTTCATCAATAGGTTCTATGTCGCTGGATCTTTTTGTAAAAATATCAAGTATATTTGAATAATTGACTAAAGGGTGATTGGTGAGATAAAATCCTAAAACCTCTTTTTCAAATTTTAAAAGCTCATTTTCAGGCATCTCTTCCACATCTGGATAAAATTCATCATCGGTTTCAGTTATTCCATTTTCTTTTAACAAATCTTCAATGGTAATAACTCCTACATTTTTAAGCTGCTGTTCTTTTTGAGCTCTTTCCATAGCTTCGTCTAATACTTGTAAAAGTTGTCTTCTATTTTTACCAAAGGAATCTAAAGCTCCAGCCTTGATTAAAGATTCTAATACTTTTCTGTTTACAGTTCTTAAATCAACTCTTTTACATAAATCATAAATACTTTTAAATTTTCCATTCTTTTCTCTTTCGTTTATGATTTCATCTATTGCACCAAAACCTACATTTTTTATAGCTCCAAGTCCAAATCTTATTGAATCTCCGCTAATAACAAAATCTTTATAAGATTCATTGATATCAGGTTTTAAAACCTTTATCCCCATCTTTTTACATTCATCTATAAAACCAACTACTTTATCCCCTTTTTCAAGTTCATTTGATAAAAGTGCTGCCATATATTCAACAGGGTAATGAGCTTTAAGATATGCAGTCTGATAACTTACCATTGCATAAGCTGCTGAGTGACTTTTATTAAATCCGTATTCTGCAAATTTTGCCATTAAATCGAAAATCTCTGAGGCTATTTTTTCATCAAAACCTCTTTTTACAGCACCTTCTATTCCAAGTTTTTCATCACCATAAAGGAATATCTCTCTATGTTTTGCCATCTCTTCAGGTTTTTTCTTACCCATTGCTCTTCTAAGCAAATCCGCACTTCCAAGTGAGTATCCAGCAATAACTTGAGCAATTTGCATTACCTGCTCTTGATAGACGATAATTCCGTAAGTCTCTTTTAATATCTCCTCTAACTCTGGTAATGGGTAAGTAATCTCTTGAAGACCATGTTTCCTCTTTACAAAATCATCAAGCATCCCACTACCAATAGGGCCAGGTCTGTAAAGAGCTACTAAGGCTATTATATCTTCAAAAGTTGTTGGCTTTAATTTTTTGAGAAGGTTTTTCATCCCGCTACTTTCAAGCTGGAATACACCTGTTGTCTCTCCACTTGATAAAAGTTCAAAGGTTTTTTTGTCATCTAATGGGATTGAGGATATATCAAAATCAGGATCTTTTGTTTCTCTTATTAGTTTAGATGCATAATCAATTACTGTAAGGTTTTTTAAACCTAAAAAGTCAAATTTAACTAGCCCAACTTTTTCAAGTGTATCCTTTTCAAATTGAGTTACTACCTCATCATTTTGCCCCTTACAAAGAGGTACATATTCTACTAATGGTTTATCAGCGATTACCACACCTGCTGCGTGCATCCCTGCGTTTCTCAGTAAACCTTCTAATTTTAGTGCATGATCTAAAAGCTCTTTTCCCTTTTCTATACTTTCTATGTTTGGCTTTAATTCTGGATCCATTTCCAGCGCTTTTTTCAAAGTGAGGCCTGGCTTTTCAGGGATCATTTTAGCTATTTTGTCCACAGTTTTCAGTGGAATTTCCAGTGCCCTTCCAACATCCCTTATAACACCTCTTGCAAGCAATTTACCAAAAGTGATGATTTGAGCTACTCTATCATGCCCATACTTATTTCTCACATAATCAATTACTTCTTCCCTTCTGTTCATACAGAAGTCAATATCAAAGTCAGGCATGCTTTTACGCTCTGGGTTTAGAAATCTTTCAAAAAGTAGATTATATTTTATAGGGTCAATATCTGTAATCCCTACGGCATAGGCTACAAGAGAACCAGCACCAGAACCTCTACCAGGGCCAACTGGTATTTTATTTTTCTTAGCAAAGTTTATAAAGTCCCAAACTATTAGATAATAACCGTCATACCCTTTTTCGTGTATTATTTTAAGTTCGTATTCTAATCTTTCGTAATATTTTGAGTGTAATTCTAATGGCACTTTTGCAAGTCTTTTATGAAGCCCTTCTTTTGCGATATGTTCTAAATAGGTTTTTAAAGTGTATCCTTCTGGGACATCATATACAGGAAGATGCAGCTCACCAAATGTCATTGAGACATTACATCTTTCGGCAATTTTAACAGTGTTTATTAAAGCTTCTTCAACTTCATTAAAGGATTTCCACATTTCTTCGGGTGATTTTACATAAAGCTCTGATGAGTGAGAATCTCGTCTATTTGGGTCATTTAAAGTTTGCTGATATTGAATACACATCAAAACTTGGTGAGAGCTGTAATCCTCTCTGTTTAAAAAGTGGCAATCGTTGGTTGCTACAAGTGGTATCCCCGTCTCTTTGGATATCTCAATTAGCTTTTTGTTTACTAATTTTTGCTCTTCGATCCCATTATCTTGGATTTCTAAAAAGTAGTTATCTTTACCCATTATTTCAGCATATTCCAATGCTGCTTTTTTCGCTGATTCATAATTTTCTGTTAAAATTTTTCTTGCTGGCTCACCAGCAAGACAGGCTGATAATGCAATTAATCCTTTGGAGTGCTCAGCAAGTAGCTCTTTATCAATCCTTGGTTTATAATAAAAACCTTCAAGATGTGCTTTTGAAACTAAGTATTGGAGATTTTTTAAGCCTGTATTTGTCTGGGCTAATAGGACTAAGTGATAATTTTTATCCTCTTTTTTATCATAATTCTTATTAAATCTCGAATCAGGGGCAACATACACTTCACAACCGATTATCGGTTTTATGCCGTGATTAAAAGCTTGATTATAAAAATCCACGATACCGTACATTGTCCCATGATCAGTAATAGCTACTGCTTTACTACCGTTTTCTTTTAGTTTTTGCATTAAATCAGAAATATGTATAGCACCATCAAGGAGAGAATACTGAGTATGTAGGTGGAGATGGACAAAATCTTTTTTCATTATTCAATCTCCACAGAAATTTTGATTTTATTAATATTTTCAAAAAATTTTAAATTTCTAACTGTATTAGTTAAGATACTTTTTAAAACTTCATCACTACAATTAATATCAATGTCTATCTCTTTTAAATTACTAATATGTAATATGTATTCTGCAACCGCTTCATAATCATTTAATAGAAATTTTTTAACATCAATATTTACTTTACTATCTGTAATAACCCCTATTAAAGATTTATCATTAAAACAGAGAGGGTCTTTTTCATTACCTAATCTATATATTTCAAATTTTGGGATATTACTTTTTTTATAACCTTCTGTTAGTATAATATCACAGTCTCCAAAATATTTTAGGACTAATTCTTTGATGGTTAAATCTCTATCTGTATCTACTACAGTAGCAATCTTTTCTTTGGATGAGATTAAAACCTGCTTTGCACCAGCATGTTTTAAACGATAGGAATCTTTACCTGGCTTATCAATTTCGAATTTGTGAGCATCATGTTTTATGGCACCAACTTTTAACCCTTTTTTTACAAGAATAGGTATAAGATTTTCAATAAAAGTGGTTTTTCCACTTCCCGAGCTCCCTACAAATGTAAATAGTGGTGGAAAAATTTTATTCATATTAACTCCAAATCATGTATAATTATTTTTAAAGATGGTGATAAAGGTTATAATTTTAGATGAGAAACATATCAAGCATAAAATTTAAAACAGAGTTATTTCTATTATTTTCGATAAGTTGTGGCTTGTTATATAAATTTTTTGTTTTTAAAAAAAGTTTTATTTATCTATTATTTTATTTATTATTAATTAGTTATGGGTTAAGATTTTTTGTCAAAGGCAAGATTTATATTATTTTCTTGGGACTTATTATATTTTTTAATTTGTTTAGTCCAAAAATTCACTTTGTTGATAGCAGTAATAAAATTTATTTTGATGATGCAAAAAGAAAAATCCCGAAAGTTGAACTAAAAGGTGGTGAAATAATTTTTGGCGACATAAATAAAGATTTTAAAGTAATTAAAATTCCTATAATTACAAAGATTTTAGAGAAAAGAAATGAGATTTGTAGAAAACTTTTTATCCAATCAGCAGGAAAGACTACAATTTTACAAGCAGCACTTTTTGGAAATAGAGATTACTTGAGCAATGAAATAAAAGATATTTTTATTATTACTGGGACATATCATTTATTGGCAATTTCGGGATTGCATGTGGGGCTTATAGCTTCTTTGATTTATTTTTTATTTTCTTTTTTACCAGTGAAGTTTAGATATCTGATGGTATCGTTTTTTTTGTTGATTTTTATTATCTTAACAGGGTTTAAGGTTACAGTAATTAGGGCTTCTTTATTTGCAATTATTATTTTGACGGCACTATTTTTAGATATTAAAACAAATATTTTGAAGTTAACTATATTTTTATGTGCTTTTTTTATACTGTTATCCCCAAATATATTATACGATTTATCATTTATACTATCCTTTTCTGCAGTATTGGGGATAATTTTAGTGGCGGAAAGATACAAAAGATTTTTGTTTATACTGATACCTTTAGCAGCAACAGCTTTTACAATGCCAACAATTTTATACTCTTACGGTAATTTTAACTATCTTGGTGTTGTTAATACATTTATCATGCTACCTTTTATTTATTTTTTATTAATTCTTGGATTTTTCCTACCTATAGGCGTAGAAAAAATAATTGCACCAATAACTTTGGTTGAAGAAGCTATACATAGTGTGGGAAATTTTTTATATCAGATAAGTTATAACTTTTTTGTATTAAACAAAATAGATATATTTGTTTTGTTAATATTGGTTTTATTAATTTTTTTATTTTTTGTTTATAGAAAAATATGGTTTGTTTTGTTGATATTTTTAATCCCTTTTATAAATTATAGCCCTCGAGATATCGTGATATTTCCCAATATGATAAGGTCTAAGGGGTTTATTGATTTGAGAGAACCATCACAGATATATTTTAAAGGGTTTTACAATGATTTTAAGTATAAGTTTTTGCTAATTGTAGCCAAATATAATAAGAAAATTTTTGAAAAAGGCAGTATTTATATCTATGATGGGAAAAATTACTACTTGAAATATAGGGATTTTAAGATAGATAATATCTGTATTAATAATGAAAACTCAGATTGTGAGATTGTTTATATGACCAGGTCAAACAGTATCAAGAAATTTGATAATAATAAGTGGTACATAACTTATAAGAATAGAAAAAAGTCTGATAACATAATTGAGCTTTATAATAAAAAATGTGTAACTTTTCTTCAAAAGGGGATAAGCTATGATAAAAGTTTTTGTCAATGAAAGAGTTTACGAATTTAAAGAGGGGGTAACACTTTATCAGGTTAAAAATCTTATTAAGCCTGATGCTGATGTCCTTATTTATAATGGGCATATTGTAAACTATGACTTGGTATTACAAGATAGTGATAGGGTTGTATTAATAAAAAGAGGTGAAAAACCATCAAAGGATGAGTTAGAAGCTTTGATGATGGCAAGACATACACCAGGTGTTCATGAAAAATTAAAAAAAGGGAGAGTGGCAATAGCAGGGCTTGGTGGTCTTGGTTCAAATATTG
The DNA here is from genome assembly GCF_049472675.1 of Deferribacter thermophilus. Taxonomy (NCBI): domain Bacteria; kingdom Pseudomonadati; phylum Deferribacterota; class Deferribacteres; order Deferribacterales; family Deferribacteraceae; genus Deferribacter; species Deferribacter thermophilus. Next base: position 53,213 of record NZ_JAPNXM010000003.1, on the reverse strand, counting down.
CTGTTTCATTAGCAAGGATGGGTGTTGGATTTCTAAGATTGATAGATTTTGATGTAGTTGAGCCATCAAATTTAAATAGGCAGTATTATTTTATCGATCAGTTAGGTATGAAAAAAACAGAGGCGTTGCATAGCACTTTGTTAAGGATTAATCCTTATATTACTTATGATATGGTTGATGTTTTGATAGATGAGAATAATATCAAAGACTTATTTGATGATGTAGATGTAATAGTTGAGGCTTTTGATAAGGCAGAAACAAAAGCTATGCTTATTAAAAGGTGTATGCAAATTTTCCCCGAAAAAGTTGTTATAGGGGCAAGCGGTGTAGCAGGAGTTCATGATACATCACTATTAAGGATTGAAAGGATTGGTAAGAATGTATATATTGTTGGCGATTTTGTTAATGAAGCAAGACCAGGTGAAGGGCTAATGGCTACAAGAGTTGCAGTTGCAGCCAATATGCAGGCAAATCTTGTTGTTAGGTATTTACTCGGTTTATTAAAACAGTAGAGGTGTCAAATGAAGATTAAAATAAACGGGCAAATTAAAGAGGTTGATGGTAGCAAGAGTATTGCAGCACTAATCAATGAATTAAATCTAAATGCTGATAGGATTGTTGTAGAATATAATGGGGAAGTGTTAGATAAAAGTGAGTATGATTCCACATATTTAAATGAAGGTGATGTTTTAGAATTGATTCAATTTGTTGGTGGTGGTTAATGAAAAAATTTATTTTCCTTTTTATTTTTTTATTATTTGTGATTAATTCTTATTCTTTGACAGTATTATCTGTAGCTGATTATAAAGATTTAATTAAAAGACAAAACACAAAAGTTATTGTATTGTTTTGGGCTTCATATTGCCCTTTTTGTAAAAAAGAGATTAAAAATTTATCGAAAAATATTGCTATTTTTGATAAATACAAAACTAAAATTATATTGGTCTCAATTGATAAAAGATTAGAGGATGCATTGCAATCTTATAAAGCACTCAATGTTGAGTTTCCACTATATTTGGCTTCAAAGGATTTGATTGATCATTTAAATGTTAGATTAGTTCCTATTACTGCGACATATAATAAAATGGGTGAGTTAATAGATATTGCTCCAGGTTATAAAACTGTAGATGAAATCCTTGAAATGTTGGAAGACTAAATTAAGATTTAATCCTTTTTTAAGACAGCAGCAAAAAAACCATCTCCATCAGATAAATGAAATGGGGTGTAAAAGAAGTTATCAATAATTGATTCTTGATAATAGATGGGTTTCAAAAGTTTTATATTTTCATGTTTTTTTAAAATGTAATTAATATTTTCTTGACCTTCCTCTTTTTCTAAAGAGCATACGCTATATATCAAAATCCCACCATTTTTTAATAAACTTACCCCCTTTTCTAAAAATCGTTTTTGAATTTTGGACATTTTGTTGATATCTTTATCGTTTTTAAGCCATACAACTTCTGGATGTTTTCTTATAGTCCCAAGGGCTGTGCAAGGTGCGTCTAATAAAATGAGATCGTATTTTTCTACAGTTTCATATTCTAAAAAATCGGTTAAGCAGGTATTTACATTGTTCAAATTAAAATTATTGATATTTTTTTCTAAAAGTTGGATCCTTTCTTTTGATATATCTATAGCAGTTATTTTAGCATTTGGATACTTTTTAGAAAGTATAATAGTTTTTCCACCAGGTGCAGCACAACAGTCAAGAATTTTTTGAGGGTTATTTGCATCAAAAAGTTGTGGGATTTTTTGGGAATTAATATCCATTGGATAATATCGTTTCTTATCAAAATCTTCGAAGTATTTAGTAGTTTTTAAGGTTTTTATATCAAGAAGGTAGTAATCAGGCTTTTTTTGTATCGAATATAAAAAGTTTTCAAAATCTTTTTTAGTATCAAAGTTTTTTTTCCATCTATCAATGAAATATTCTGGGAAATCTAAATAAATCGAATATTTCTTAAGTAATGTATCTTTTTCAGATGAAATTTTTCTTAAAATGGCATTGACTAAAGATTTTTGCCCCCCTTTTACAAGTGCGACAGATTCGTTTACAGCTGCATAATCAGGGATATCGTCCAAAAACAGTATCTGAGAAGCACCTAAAATAAGAGCTGCTATTGATTCTATAGGTGTTTCTTTTTTTAAATAATTTGTTAAAACCCACTGAATAAAACCTAAGTGCTTAAAAGTTTCAAAATAGATTTTTCTATAAAATTTTCTATAGGGTGAATCATAAAAAAAATCCTCTTTTAATTCACCTTTAAAAAAAGAAAGGAGGAGGTTAAAAAGCCTCCTCCTATTTTTATCTGGCATAGGCCATTTGTTCTAATCTCTTTATTCGCTCTTCAACAGGTGGATGGGTAGAAAAAAGATTTAATATATTTCTACCAGAAAGTGGGTTCATGATAAACATATGGGCAGTAGCTGGATTAGCATCCATAGGTGCAGCTTGCACACCATAAGCTATTTTCCTAAGAGCGTTAGCAAGAGCAAGAGGTTTGCCTGTCAGTTTTGCACCTCTTTCATCAGCAAGATATTCTCTAGATCTTGATACTGCCATCTGTATCAAAAATGCTGCAATTGGAGCTATAATCATTGCTATAATTGCTGCAAAAGCACCACCGGGATTTTCTTCATCATCTGATCTAGCACCACCGAAGATGAATGCCCATCTCGCCCAATCTGCAAGCATCATTACAGCTCCAGCAATGCTTGCTGCTATTGTGGAAATAAGAATATCTCTACCATAGATGTGGGCAAGTTCGTGCCCTAAAACCCCTTCTAATTCATCTTCATCAAGCAATTCTAATATACCTGTTGTTACAGCTACAGCAGCATGATTTGGATTTCTACCTGTAGCAAAAGCATTTGGGGTAGGGGACTGAATGATGTAAATTTTTGGCATAGGTAGTCCAGCTTTTTGTGTCAATCTTCTTACTATGGCATACAGTCTTGGGGCTTCAGTTTCTGTTATCTGTTTTGCTCTATAAAGAGATAGTACAATTTTATCACTGAACCAGTAAGAAAAGAAATTCATCCCTAATGCAAAAATGAAAGCTATCATCATCCCTGTTCTACCGCCTAATAGCCCTCCGATGAATATAAATAGCAAGGTTAACAACCCTAAAAGTAGAGCTGTTTTAATCGTATTTAAGTTCATATTTTAGACCTCCTCAAATATATAGTTTGTAATCCAATAATAAAGATATAAATTTTGTTGTTTAGTTCAATGGGTATTAGTTAATTTAATACCATTTTCAAGCTTATAGCCTGCTAAAAATGCAGATGCTTCCATCCTCTTTTTCCCTTCAAATTGCAATTCTTTAATGAGTAATGCGTTGTTTTTACATTTTATTTTAAAACTCTTCTTTGTTACATCAAAGATAGTGCCAGGTTCTAAATTACTATTATTTTCTACAACATCAGCATTAAATATTTTTAACATTTTATTGTTTAAATAAGTGTATGCAGTTGGCCAGGGTTGTAAACCTCTAATTTTTCTCTCAATTATAACAGCATCTTCATTAAAATCTAAAAGTCCATCTTCTTTTTTTAGTATAGGTGCATAGGTTGCCTCTTCATCATTTTGTTTTGTAGGTGTTATAGAGTCAAATTGTTTAATGGTTTTAATCAAAAGATTAGCACCAACAACAGAAAGCTCATTTAACAATTCTAAAGCGGTTTTTTTATCAATTTTAGTTTCTTCTTTTAAAAGTATATCACCTGTATCAAGTCCTGTGTCCATAAACATTGTTGTTACACCAGTTATTTCTTCACCATTTATTATTGCCCAGTTAACAGGTGCAGCCCCTCTATACTTTGGTAGAAGTGAAAAGTGAACATTTATAGGTGCTTTTTTAGGAATTTCCAATATCTCTTTTGGTAATATCTTCCCATAAGCTACAACAACAAGAAAATCTGGGTTATAGGATTTGATTTTTTCATAAGCTTCAGGGTTATTTTTTATTTTTTCAGGCTGATACACTTCGAGTTTGTTCTCTAACGCAAATTCTTTTACTGGGGGTGGAGCAAGTTTTTTGCCTCTACCTTTTGGTTTATCTGGCTGGCATACAACCAAACTAACATTGATATTATTGTCTAATAATGCTTTTAAAGTAGGCACAGCAATTTCGGGTGTTCCCATAAAAACAACATTCATATCTTTTGCTCCTATTTTGATTAAAAATGGGGGGAGAACCCCCATTATGCAATATTAAAAAATATATTCTTCTTCGGAAAGTCTTTTTGCTACTTCGTCAATTATCCTTTTTTCATCATCTAAATCTTTTGCTTCAAAAGTTACTGTAAATCTTAAATAATGGCCAGCATCATCCCAAGGTACAGATGATATTAACTTTTCTCTAATTAAATAATCGCAAAACTCCTCTGCACTGCTAAATGTTCTTCCACTTTTTGTCCCTTTTGGAATTTCAAAGTATAAGTAAAATGTTCCTTTTGGTTCATTTACATAAAAACCTAAATCTTTTAAAACCTTTGCAAGGGCATTTAGTCTTCTTTGATATTTTTCTCTTACATTATCAATCAATTCTGGATGTCTCAATGCGTAAGCTGCAGCTTTTTGTATTGGTATAAATTGACCAGAATCGTTGTTATCTTTTACAGTTGCAAAAGCCTGCACAAGGAGTTCATTTCCACATACAAAAGCCATTCTCCATCCAGTCATATTATAAGATTTTGATAAAGAATGAATTTCTATTCCTACATCTTTAGCTCCTTCTACTTCTAAAAATGAAGGTTGTCTTTCTCCGTAGGTTAGCTCAATGTAAGCTGCATCATGTATTACAGCTATATTATTTTCTTTTGCAAACTTTACAACTTTTTCAAAAAACTCCTTTGGAGCTAAAGCACCAGTGGGATTATTTGGATAATTTAAATATAAAATTTTTGCTCTTTTTTTGATATCTTCAGGGATACTGTCCAAGTCAGGCAAAAAGTTATTTTCTTTGGTGAGAGGGAGGTTGTAAACATCTCCACCTAAATATTTTGTGATTGTTCCAGTTACGGGATATCCTGGTACAGTCATGAGAGCAATGTCACCAGGATTTATAAGGCAAAATGGTATCATAGCAAGTGCAGGTTTTGAACCAATAGCATGATTTACCTCTTTTACAGGATCTATATCAACACCAAATCTTTTTTTCATATACTCTGCAGCCGCATCTTTAAACTCTTGAATTCCATTGTCAGCATAAAATCTGTTCTCTTTTTTAGTAGCTTCTTCCTGTAATACTTTGACAATACTCATATCTGCCATATCATCTGGTTCACCTACACCAAGATCGATTAATTCTTTGCCAGGGTTTGCTTCCATAGCTGCTCTTTTAGCTCTTTTTATCTTTTCAAATTTGTAAATTTTAGTATCTTTACCAAACATTTTTCCGCCAAGTCTTTCAGCAATTACATTTTCCATAAACTCTCTCACCTTCATCCTCCTTTATTTAAATTTTTGCTAATCTATTCTTATTTTATGATTATTGCAAGCTTCAATCCCTGGGCAATTTTTTTCATCACATGGATCCATATGGATTGTTACATCGAGATTATCAATTTTTTCTTTCAGCCTATTCTCTATTAGTTGAGTTATTTTATGAGCTTCTTCTAATTTTAAATTTCTACATAAAGTTATATGCATATCTAAGAATTTGTTGTTGCCAGCTTGTCTTGTTCTAATCCGATGAGTGTCCAGATGGTATTTATCAAATTCTTTAAGTATATTTAAAATGTCCTCTTTTACTTCTGCTGGTATTTCAGCATCCAATAAATCCATACTTACTTTTATGTTTAGATTTATAGCAGAATAAATGATATAAAATGCAACTAAAATAGAAAGTATAGGATCAATAATTTGAAAATTTGTATATTTTATAATGATTAATGCAATCAAAATCCCCAAATTGCTTAATATATCCACTTTATAATGTAGAGCATCAGCTTCAATGATTGATGATTTAGTTTTTTTGGCTGCAATAGTTAAGTAAATTACTAATAGAGTAGTTGATAATAGAGAAATTATCATAATGTATATACCAGTATTTAGATCTGTGATTGCCTGTTTGTGTACAATTTTCAAGATACTTTTATAAAAAATAAAACCACCTGAAGCTAAAATTATTAAAGATTGAATATAAGTAGCCAGAGATTCAAATTTTGCATGTCCATAAGGGTGTTTTTCATCAGGTGGTTCATCAGCTTTTTTAATAGCTATATAGTTTATAGATGATGAGATTACATCTAAAATGGAATCAGCTGCAGAAGAAACAATTGCCATAGAGTTTACTAATATACCGAATATTACTTTGGTGCAGGCAAGGAAAAAGGCAACAGCTATTGCAATCTTAGGTGCGTTAGCTTTTTTCATTAGATTTTGACTCTTCTACATAATTTAGTTCTAAATTTGTTATTACAGAAGTTAGATGCTTTGCTTCATTTTCTGTTAAATTGTTTTTAGTTTTCTCTCGAAGCATCCTTAAAATATCGATATTCATTTTAGCAGCGTTAAGATCTTTTTCTATTTTTCCAGAGATAGGGTTACTTAATTTACCAAGAGCTATTAATGTATTTGTTTCAAAAGTGGCTACAAGAGAGAGAAATAATGTTTCAAAATAGCTTCTTTCATCCATTTTCCCCTCCCTTTTTATTAATTTTTCTAAAATCTATCCAAATATCAAACAACCCGATAAAACTTACAATTAAAGTAATAGGTGGTTCTAAAATAACAAAAAAATAGACTATATATTTTAAAAGTATTGGAAATTTTAGTTTTTTCAACCAGTATTCAATGATTTCAATCCCTTGTAAAAAGAAAAACATAAAGAAAATTATAAAAGTGTTATATGAAATAATTTTCGCAGTATATGAATTTGCTAAAATTAAAAAACCACCAATGACAAAAACTGGTATTATTTTAAAAGGTACAATTAAAGGTTTAACAGGTTCTTTTTTTATTTTTTGATAAAAACGCTTATTTAAATAAGTGATAAAAGTGATATAAGCAAAACTTAATCCAGGCATTATATATATAAATGTTGTTGCTATTTTATCTATATTGTTTTTAATTTTATCAAGATATAATAATTTGTCCACAGTGGCACTGGATTTAATCATCTCTAAATAGGATAAAAGATTTTGACTCATATTTGATATGAAAGCTTCTCTAATATCTTGAAAAAATAATAGCACCAATGAGGATATTAGCAATGATGGTAAACCAGCAGTAAATTCAGATTTATCTTTCAAGTATATAATAAAGATAACAGGGATAAGAACTGCTAAAAGGTAATAAACTAAAAAAGTTTTAAACATTAAACCATAAATAATTAAGGCAACGATTAATTCTATTTTAAGTTTGCTAGAAAGGTCGAAATAAAATAGTAAAAATAATGGAGATATCAAGCCCAGAAATAGTCCAAAGTAGGGGTTGTAAATGTTAAATGTAAATAAAGTAAAACTTAGAACTAAATGAAATATAGAGACCGTATTAATCATAGTCGTAAAAGAGAAGGGGGGAGCCCCCTTAAATAGTTACTTATTCAATGTAAATGGAATTAATGCCATTATCCTTGCAGTTTTGATAGCATCAGCTAATCTTCTTTGATGTTTTGCACAGGTACCTGTTAGTCTTCTAGGCATAATTTTTCCACGCTCAGTTATAAACTGCTTTAATAAGTTAGCATCTTTATAGTCAATATCTAAATTTTCTGTACAAAATTTACAAACTTTTTGTCTTTGAAATTTTTTTCTAACTACAGCCATTTATTTTCCTCCTTTAATTTTAAGTCTAAAAAGGGATGTCATCTTCATCAAAGTTGTCGTCGTTTAACTCATCAATTACATCTGTTGCATCAGCTAATTTTTCTTTTTTCCACACTAGCTGTATATTTTCTGCAACAACTTCGTGTTTACTTCTTCTTTGTCCATCTTGTTCCCAAGTTCTATAACTTAATCTGCCCTCTACAAGCACAGAAATCCCTTTTGCAATATATTCTCCAGCAAACTCAGCTAATTTCGAAAAAGCTACAATGTCTATAAAGCATGTTTCTTCTCTTAAATCATCCCCCTGTTTATACCTTCTATTTATAGCTAGCCCAAAGGTAGCCACAGGTGTCCCACTTCCAGGAATATATCTAACCTCAGGGTTTCTGGTGACATTGCCCAGTAAAATAACTTTATTTAAAAAACCCATTTTATTCCTCAGCGGTTTCTTGAGTTGTTTCTTCTGTTTTTGTTTCTTCTTTTTCTTCTTGAGCTGGCTTATTTCTTAATTTAAACTTTTTCCCATCAATTTTTACCACTATAAAACGAATTACATTTTCATTAATTCTAAATCTTCTTTCGAGTTCTTTAGGAAAATTAGGTTCAGCTTCAAAATTGAGAAGGAAGTAATAACCTTCACTAAATTTTTGGATTTTGTAAGCAAGGGTCTTTTTCCCCCAAGCTTCTTCATGCAGAATATTGCCACCATTTTTTTTGATAAGTTCTTTGAATGATTCAAACACCTTAGTGGCATCTTCTACAGAAAGATCAGGTTTTACGATAAAAAGTGTTTCGTATGGTCTCATTTTTCCTCCTTATGGTTTATTAGCCATGTGCCCTAAATGTCACATAGCAAGGTGTTTGAAGCTAATAACAGTTGTTATCTACTTTGTCAATAATTTCTTTGTCTTTGAAAAATTTCTTTACAGTAAAAGAACAATATATAGAATATATGGTTATGATAAAAGAGATCGAACTTATTAGTGATATTTCAGATGTTAGGATAGATGTCTACTTATCTTCTGTTTTAGAAAAGTCGAGAAATTATTGCTCCAAACTTATTAAGGAGGGTTTGGTATTAATTAATAATAATGTTGTAAAGCCTTCATATAAGATTGATTTAGGAGATGAAATTTTAGTCAAAATTCCACCTGAGGAAAAGCTGGATTTAAAGCCTGCTAATATTCCAATAGAAGTAGTGTTTGAAAATGAGTTTTATGTAGTTATAAATAAACCTGCAGGTCTTTGTGTCCATCCTGCTCCAGGTAATACTGACAACACTTTAGTGAATGCCTTGCTTTATCATTATAATATAAATGATGATAACGATGTTAGGCCTGGTATTGTTCATAGGCTGGATAAAGATACATCGGGACTAATTTTGATAGCGAAAAATAGAGATGTAAGGGAGAAATTATCAAATTTATTTAAAGATAGGCTCATAGAAAAAAAGTATTACGCTATCTGCTATGGAAACCCTAAACAAGATGAATTTATAGTAGAAAATAATATCGGAAGACACCCTGTAGATAGAAAGAAGATGGCAGTTGTTGAAAATGGAAGATATGCCAAAACTAAAATAACTGTTTTAAAAAGATACAACAAAATTTTCTTAGCAGATGTAAAAATTTTCACTGGTAGGACTCATCAGATAAGAGTTCATTGCTCATACTTGGGTTATCCTATTGTTGGGGATAGTGTTTATGGGAGTAAGTTAAGTAGTAAGATAAAGTTTGAGAGACAGGCGTTGCATGCTTATTTTTTGAGTTTTAAATGCCCTTTTACTGATGATCATAAAGTATTTGAGATCGATTTGCCAAAGGATATGATAAGTTTACTGGAGCAATTTAAAGACTAATAGTAGGTATAGAAAATTTCAATATTATTTTCTATTGAATTAAAACAATGTTTATTGTTGACACTTTTATAATCATGTGATAGATAAAGTGCATACTGTATACAAAATACAGAGGTGGGTTATGAGTCCTTATTTACCAATAGCAATAATGTTAATAATTTCAGCATTGATAGGAGTAATAACAATTACAGTTGGTGTTTTAGTAAGACCTAATAAGCCTGAAAAGGTTAAGCTGAGCGTTTATGAATGTGGTATGCCTGAATTTTCTGATGCAAGAAAAAGGTATAGTGTTAAGTTTTATATTGTAGCAATGCTTTTTGTTATTTTTGATGTTGAAACAGTTTTTCTTTTCCCATGGGCTGTTGCTTTTGATATGATAGGCTTGTTTGGGTTAATCGAGATGATAATTTTTATAATTATTTTAGTATTTGGTTATTTCTATGCTTGGAGAAAAGGAGCGTTAGAATGGGCTTAATCGAGCATAAGTTTTCGGACAATATTATTACAACAACTATTGATAGTGTAATTAATTGGGCAAGAAGGTCATCTATTTGGCCTGTAACTTTTGGTCTTGCTTGTTGTGCTATTGAGATGATGGCTGCTGGAGCATCTAAATATGACCTTGATAGGCTTGGGGTAATTTTTAGGGCTACTCCAAGGCAGGCTGATTTAATGATAGTGGCAGGTACAGTTACCAGAAAGATGGCTCCAGTGGTTAGAAAAGTTTATGATCAAATGCCAGAGCCAAAATGGGTTATTGCGATGGGTAGTTGTGCAACAAGTGGTGGTATTTTTAATACATATTCCACTGTTCAGGGGGTTGATGAAATAGTTCCAGTGGATTTTTATATACCTGGTTGTCCTCCAAGACCTGAGGCTTTACTGGATGCTATTGTTGCTCTACAAGAAAAGATTAAACATGATAAGATATTGAGAAAATGAGGTGTGGTATGGTTTTTGATGATATTGTAAAATATTTTTCAGAAAAGTATCCAGGTAAAGTTTCAGGGAAAGTAGAGTTTAAATGTAATTTTTTAACAGTTGACAAATCGATTTTTAAAGATGTTTTGAGGGAGTTAAAAGAGAAGTTTTCTTTTAAATATATTGTTGATATAGTGGCTACTCATTGGCCTAATCGTGATATGAAGTTTGATGTCGTATATAATATTTACTCAATTGAAAATAATATTAGAGTTTTTGTTAAGGTTATGATTCCTGATGAAAAGATAGAGACTGTTACTGATATATGGAAGGGTGCTAACTTCATGGAAAGGGAGCAGTATGACCTTGTAGGTGTTGTTTTTGAAGGTCATCCTGACTTAAGAAGGATATTATTGCCAGACTTTTTTGAAGGGCATCCACTCAGAAAAGATTTCCCTTTAAAAGAGCGTAAGTGGTTTAATAAGTTTGATGAGCAGAATTTAGGTATAAGGTTTACAAAGTAGGGGTTGGCTATGGAGAATGTAAAGATCAATGAATCAAAAGATTATTTAGGCGAAGTTATTACGGTAAACATGGGGCCTCAGCACCCTAGTACACATGGTGTTTTGAGGCTTGTTGTAGATTTAGATGGGGAAACTATTGTCGATGTGAGACCTGATATAGGTTTTTTGCATAGAGGTGTTGAAAAGCTTGCAGAAAATAGAACTTATCATCAGTTTATCCCTTTAACAGACAGATTAGATTATCTATCACCTTTATCAAACAACCTTGCATACTGTCTTGCAGTTGAGAAGTTTTTTGATGTGAAAATCCCAGAAAGAGCTGAGTATTTAAGGGTTATATTTGCAGAGTTAGCAAGGCTTGCTAGTCACTTGGTTTGGATTGCAACACACGCTTTAGATCTTGGCGCTATGACAGTCTTCCTTTATGCGTTTAGAGAAAGAGAAATGATTTTGGATATGTTTGAAATAGCTACTGGTCAAAGGATGACTAGCTCTTGGATTAGGATTGGGGGTATTAGAGAAGATGTGCCACCTGAGTTTTTTGATAGGTTAAGAGAGTTCGTTGAAATATTTGATGAAAGGGTTGATACATACGAAAGACTCTTAACAAAAAATAGAATTTGGCTAAAGCGTACCAAAGGTGTTGGTTATTTATCACCTGAAGATGCTCAAGATTATGGTGTAAGTGGTCCAATAATGAGAGGCTCAGGCATCCCATTTGATTTAAGAAAGGCTGAGCCTTACTCAATTTATGATAGATTCGATTTTGAAGTGGCTTGCTTTGATGGTTGTGATATCTATTCAAGATATCAGGTTCGTGTAAAAGAGATGAGAGAATCAAGAAAGATATTAGAACAGGCACTTGAGCAGATTCCAGAAGGTCCAGTAATGACTGATGACCCAAGAGTGGGGATGCCTTCACATCAAGAAGTTTATGAAAGAATGGAGGCTCTTATAAGAAGGTTTTACCTTATATCAAAAGGGTTTAGGACTCCTGAAGGTGAGACTTATGCATGTGTAGAGGCGCCTAAAGGGGAAGTTGGATTTTACATTGTGAGTGATGGTAAAGAGAAACCATATAGATTAAAAATAAGGGCAGCATCTTTTGTAAATCTTGGTGCGTTACCTGCTATGTCTAAGGGGCACATGATTGCAGATTTAGTTGGTATTATTGGTAGTATAGATATAGTTTTAGGCGAAATTGATAGATAGGGGAAGCCTATGGCTGAAAACATCATAGAAAAAAAAGAACAAGAAGAAGTAAAAGAGGAATTAGATTTAAGTGCAATTGATAAAATATGTGCTGAATATAAAGGGAAAAAGGGAGCCACTATCCCTGTGTTGCAGAAAGTACAAGATCACTATGGGTATTTGTCTAAAGAGATGGTAGATAGGATTGCAGAAAATCTTAACATGTCCCCGCATACTATTTATGGAGTTATTACTTTTTATGCTCAGTTTTATACAACACCAAGAGGTAAGTATGTTATTAGGGTTTGTAGAGGTACTGCATGCCATGTTAAGGGTTCTGGGCGTATATCTGAAGTGGTGACAGAGGAATTCGGTATTAGAGATGGTGAAACATCAAGCGATTTAAAATTTACCCTTGAAGAGGTTTCTTGCATTGGTGCTTGTGGTATGGCACCAGTTATTATGATAAATGATAAAACTTACGGTAGTTTAACCCCTGAAAAGGCCAGAGAGATTTTTAGGGAATATGCTAAAAAAGATGATTAGGGGTAGGATATGAGTACTCAAAATCTTGATAGAATAGAAGTTCATGTTTGTATGGGTACAGCTGGTGTGGCCTCAGGTGGTGCTGAGGTTATGTCAGCATTTGAAGAAGAGTTTAAAAAACATGGTCTTATTGGAGAAGTTAAAGAGAGAAATTGTAAAGTAAAAGCAACTGGATGTAGAGGGTTGTGTGCAAGGGATGTCTTGGTTGATATATACATTCCAGGTCAAGAAGTTGTTACTTATGAACATGTAACCTCAGAAATAGTTCCTACTATAGTTGAAGAGCATATTATTAAAGGTGAAGTAGTTAAGAAGTGGGCAGCTAAAAAAGATTATTATGACTTTTATAAATTTCAGAAAAGATATGTTTTAGAAGATTGTGGAAAAGTAGATCCAGAAGATATAGATGATTATATAGCTCATGGTGGTTATGAGGCAATCAAAAAAGTTTTAAAGGAAATGACACCAGAGGAAGTTATAGAAGAAGTTAAAAAATCAGGATTAAGAGGTAGAGGTGGCGGTGGTTTCCCTACTGGCTTGAAGTGGACATTTTGTAGAGCATCAAAAGGGGATTTGAAATATCTCATTTGTAATGCAGATGAGGGTGATCCTGGTGCTTTTATGGATAGAAGTATTATTGAGGGTAACCCACACGCTGTAATTGAAGGGATGTTGATTGCAGCTTATGCAATAGGTTGTAAAGAAGGTTATATTTACTGCCGTGCTGAGTATCCTCTTGCAATTAAAAGGGTTAAAAAAGCTTTAAAAGATGCTGAAGAAAGAGGTTTCTTGGGTAAAAATATATTAAGAACAGATTTTGAGTTTCACCTTCATCTAAAAGAAGGTGCTGGTGCATTTGTTTGTGGTGAAGAGACTGCACTAATTGCTTCCATCGAAGGACAAAGAGGTATGCCAAGACCAAGGCCTCCATTTCCAGCTGTTAAGGGGCTTTGGGGTAAACCATCTAATGTGAATAATGTGGAGACTTTTGCAAATTTACCATTGATAATAAAGAAAGGTGCTGATTGGTATGCATCCATAGGTACTGAGAAATCTAAAGGTACTAAAATCTTCGCATTAAGTGGTAAGGTTAAAAGTACAGGTCTTATAGAAGTACCAATGGGTGTTACAGTTAGACAGTTAGTATTTGATGTTGGTGGTGGTATCCCTAAAAGAAGAAAGATTAAAGCAGTTCAGCTTGGTGGACCATCTGGTGGTTGTTTGCCAGAAAGTTTGCTTGATACACCGATAGATTATGACTCGTTGATAGCTGCAGGTGCTATGATGGGTTCTGGTGGTGTAGTTGTAATGGATGAGACAAACTGCATGGTTAATGTTGCAAAATTCTTTTTAACTTTCACTCAGCGTGAGTCCTGTGGAAAATGTATCCCATGTAGGATTGGTACTAAAACCATGCTTGATATTTTAGAGAGGATTTGTGCAGGTGAAGGTAGAGAGGGTGATATAGAATTGTTGGAATCTTTAGCGATGGATATAAAAACTGCTTCACTTTGTGGTTTGGGCCAAACTGCGCCAAATCCAGTATTAACTACAATTAAATACTTTAGAGAAGAATATGAAACACATATTAAAGATAAAAAATGTCCAGCTAGGGAATGTCCAGAGTTAATCGAATTTGTTGTAGATGAAGATAGATGTAAAAAGTGTGGTATCTGCTTTAAGGTTTGCCCAGTGGGAGCAATAACTTGGGAGAAAGGTAAAGTTGCTTATATAGATAAAAGTAAATGTGTAAAATGTCGTGAATGTATAGTAAATTGTCCATTTAACGCTATAGACTAATAGTGAGGTTGGGATATGTTGACCGTTAAAATAGACGGAGTTGAAGTACAGGTAGAGCCAGGAACAACAATTTTAGAAGCAGCTGAAAAAGCAGGTGTGCACATACCCATCATGTGCCATCACAAAAATTTAAACCCTTTTGGTGCATGTCGTGTATGTCTTGTTGAAGTAAAGGGCAGTCCTAAACTAATGACTGCTTGTACCACTCCAGTTTCTGATAATATGGAAGTTATTACAAACAGTGAGAAATTACAGAATATAAGAAAAACATTGATTGAGTTGCTCCTTATAAATCATCCTTTGGATTGTCCAGTTTGCGATAAAGGTGGTGAATGTCTTTTACAGGATTTGACCTATGAGTTTGGTGTAGCAAAGGTTAGATTTGATGAAAAACCAAATAATAACCCTGTAGATCACACTAACCCATTTATCGAAAGGGATATAGACAGATGTGTTCTTTGTGGTAAATGTGTAAGAATTTGTGATGAAATCGTAAATGTAGAAGCAATCTCTTTTATAAATAGAGGGGTTGAAACATATATTGGAACAGCTTTTGATCAGCCATGGAATTGTGAATACTGTGGACAGTGTATGAGTGTTTGTCCAGTTGGTTCACTGAATAACAGGGTTTATCTATTTAAAAACAGGCCATGGAATCTTGAACATACAGAAACTATTTGTGGTTATTGTTCATGCGGGTGTACAGTTATAGTGGATCATGAGGATAATGAAGTCTACAGAATTAGAGAAGATGTAGAAAAAGGTGTTAATAAAGGGTTGCTATGTGCTAAAGGTAGGTTTGGTTATGAGCTTATTAACTCAACTGAAAGGCAGTTAAATCCTAAAGTTAAAGAAGCAGATGAATATAAGGATGTTGATTATGAAGGTGCTATCAACCATGTAGCTGATAAATTAAAATCAGTAGTTGAGAAATATGGTAGTGAAAGTATAGGAGTTATTGTTTCACCAAGGTTAACTAATGAAGAGGCATTTTTAGCTCAAAAGTTAGCTAGAGATGTTCTTAAAACAAATAATGTATATTCTTTAGAAACTGATTTAGTTTTACCAGATGCTACATATCAAGATGTGGAAGGCAGTGATTGCCTGTTAGTATTTAATATTGATATTACAGAATCAAATCCAGTATTGGGTTATTCGATTAGAGTAGCTGGTAGAAGAGAGGATTCTAATTTATATGTTTTTTACCCAAATGTTACACCACTAAAAAGGGTGGCAACAGAATTTTTTGTGTATAAACCATCAGATTTATATAATGAGGTTGAAAAGCTGATTAAGGCACTTGATGGTGAAGAAAATAATTATGCTGAAGTAGCTAAAAGATTAAAAGAGAGTGAAAAGCCAGTTTTAGTTTTTAACCCATACAACTTAAAAGATGTTGAAATTATAAAGGAGCTATCCTCTAAACTACCAAATGCAAAGATAGTGCCAGCAAAATCTAAAAATAATTCTCAAGGCATTGTTGATATGGGTTGTTTAAATGGTTTAAAACCTGGCTATGTGGATGCTGATAAAGGGGTAGATTTAAGAGAAGGGGTAGAGTCAGATAAAATAAAAGCTCTTTTAATATTTGGTGAAAATATTGCTGTTAGGTCAGAATATTATGACTTATTAAATATTTTAAATGATTTAGAACTTGTATTTGTTACAGATCCATTCTTTAGTGAAACTGCTGAATTATCAAATGTGTATATCCCTGTTGCTACATTTGCAGAAAAAGATGGTTCATTTACAAACTTTGAAGGTAGAGTTCAATCACTAAATAAAGCTGTCGATAAGGGTGTATTTACAGATAGAAAAATAATTGTAGATCTAATGAGTAGATTTGATGTTAAAGTAAATGATGACTTATTTTCAATTAGGAAGATGATTGAAGATGAAAATCCTATTTACAAAGGGGTAGACTGGAACGGGGGGATAGTTAAATACCCATATAGAATTAAAGAAAGGGTACAGGGAAGTTTTGAGATAAAAGGTGAAGGTGAGTATGAGTTATATCCAGCGTATTTGAGATTGCATAATGGTTCCTTTACAAGAAGATCTTATGATTTAAGTAAGGTATATGGAGAGCCTCTTCTTGAAATTAACCCTGAAGATGCTAAGAAACTTAATGTTAATGAAAATGATTTTGTTACCGTAAAAATAGGGAAAGAGTCTTTTAAATATAGAGTGACAATTGATAAGAAAATACCTGCAGGAACAGTTGCAATACCAAAAGATTTTAAAGAAACGGCTCCACTGTTTTTTGAAGGGGATTATTTAAAAGTAGAATTAATAAAACATTTATAAAAATATAGATGAGGTAGGGTATGTTAGTGGGGATAATTTTAACAGTAATTAAGATTCTGATTGTTATAACTGTTGTGCTTATAAGTGTTGCTTACATAACATGGGCTGAAAGAAAAGTAATTGGTCATATGCAGGTAAGGCTAGGACCTACACATGTTGGTTGGAAAGGTTTACTTCAGCCAATTGCTGATGGATTGAAGCTTTTAATGAAAGAAGATTTAGTTCCTGATATGGTTGATAAACCAGTTTTTATAATAGCTCCACTACTAAGTTTAATACCAGCGCTTAGTGCTTTTGCAGTAATCCCTTTTGCAGATAAGTTTGTTATTTTTGGAAAAGAAGTGCAGCCATATATAACAGATATCAATATCGGTTTATTATATATACTGGCATTATCCTCAGTTGGTACATACGGTATAATTATGTCAGGTTGGGCTTCAAACTCAAAATATGCCCTATTAGGTAGCTTGAGATCTTCTGCACAAGTAATCAGCTACGAGACCGCAATGGGGTTATCACTAATCGGACCAATTTTGCTTGCTGGGTCTTTATCACTTAGAGATATTACCATTGCTCAAAAAGGGCTTTGGTTTATAGTACCACAGTTTGTAGCATTTGTTGTTTATTTAATTTCAGCTATTGCTGAGACGAATAGAGCACCTTTTGACTTACCCGAAGCAGAAACAGAGCTTGTTGCAGGTTTTCATGTTGAATATTCAAGTATGAAATTTGCATTATTCTTTTTGGCAGAATATGCAAATATGTATGTGGTATCTTCAATAGCCACAATTGTATTTTTAGGTGGATGGAATGGCCCAATTTTACCAGGCTTTGTATGGTTTGTTATAAAAGTATTATTCTTTATGTTTTTATATCTGTGGCTTAGAGCAACATTGCCAAGGCTTAGATTCGATCAACTAATGTCTCTTGGTTGGAAAGTTCTTATACCGATTGCTTTAGCAAATATACTAGTAACATCAATAATTGTATACATAGTGAGATAGGGGTGAAAGATGGCTAAGAATAAAAATATTTTTGACTACATATTTTTTACAGAGATATTACAAGGGATGGGTGTTACCTTAAAACATATGTTTAAAAAACCTGTTACATATAAATACCCATTTGAGGCCACCCCTATTTTTGAAAGATTTCGTGGTGTTCATTACATGAAAACTGATGAAAACGGAAATCCTAAATGTGTTGGATGCTACTTGTGTGAAAGGGTTTGCCCATCCGAATGTATCTACATAGAAACAGATGCAGGGCCAAACGGTGAAAGATTGATAAGAAAATATGAAATAGAGTTAGATAGATGTATTTACTGTGGATTTTGTGAAGAAGCATGTCCAGTTGATGCGATTCACATGGGTAGAAGCTATGATGTTGTTAGACCTACAAGAGATGGGTACAGGGTTAATATGAGATTTCTTGTTGATAAATATAAAGAATATTTAAAGGATAAAGGAGAATAAAATGGAACAGGTAGCATTTTACATTTTGGCATTTTTGGCTATTGTATCAGCTCTTTTCATGATAACCAGGATTAACCCTGTACATTCTGCATTGTGGATGCTACTTACTTTTTTTAGTGTTGCTGGAATTTTTGTTCAGCTTGATGCAGAATTTATAGCTGCAATTCAGGTGTTGGTTTATGCTGGAGCTATTTTAGTTCTTTACCTATTCGTTGTGATATTATTAAATCCAAAATCACATGGATTTATAAAAATACCATTTAGATATGCTTTAGGAACAGTAGTTTCAATTATTATAGTAATACAGGTATTGTTTGCTGTTAAAACATCAAACATATTAGGACAGAAAGGTGACATAACTGATCAACTAATGGCTCAGCATGGAAATGTAAAGTTGTTTGGGAAAGTTCTTTTTACAGAATATCTTGTTCCATTTGAAATTGCATCTATCCTGCTGCTTGTAGCTATGATTGGTGCAATAGTATTGGCGAAGAAAGAGTAGGGGAGGTGGATGATGGGTCTTACATTACAACATTATTTGGTACTAAGTGCTATTCTATTTGGTATTGGTATGACAGGTGTTTTAATTAGAAGAAATCTGATTGTAATGTTTATGTCATTGGAATTGATGCTTAATGCTGTTAATATAAATCTTGCTGCTTATTCAAAATATTTGCATACTATGACTGGACAGATATTTATAGTTTTTGTTATGTGCGTGGCTGCTGCTGAAGCTGCAGTGGGGCTTGCATTAATCATCACTCTATTTAGGAATAAATCAACAATTAATGCTGATGAAATTAATTCACTAAGAGGATAGGAGTAGGGACATGATTGAGTTAGGGATACTTTTAGGACCTTTAGCAGCATTTTTGATTAATGGTATTTTTGGAAGGTTATACATAAAAAAGAAAGCTCATTATGTAGCAATAGCTGGAGTTTTGATATCATTGCTTTTGTCTATAGTGACTTTTTTTAGAGTAGCTAATGGGTATAAATTAGATGCTACAGTTTATGAGTGGGTTATAGCTGGTAAAATTACGATACCATTTGGGATTTTAATTGATCCACTTTCAGCTATTATGTTAATAGTAGTAACCTTTGTTAGTACAATGGTTCATATTTATTCGATTGGATATATGGAGCATGATTCCGGTTATTGGAGATTTTTTACATATCTTTCAATGTTTACTCTTTCAATGCTTATTCTTGTGCTTGGGAATAACTTTTTAATGCTGTTTGTTGGTTGGGAGCTTGTTGGTCTTTCATCTTATGCATTAATTGGTTTTTGGTTTCATAAGAAAAGTGCAGCTGATGCTTCTAAAAAAGCATTTGTAGTAAATAGAATTGGAGACTTTGGATTTTATATAGGTATCCTTTTAGTAATTATGACTTTTAAAAGCCTAAACTATAATGATGCTTTTAATTATGAAATTATTAAGAGTATTAAAGATAGTACTTTTAATATCTTTGGCTTGAACTTGAGTTTATTGGATTTAATGACATTTGGGCTTTTTTGTGGTGCTATAGGTAAATCAGCTCAATTTCCACTGCATGTTTGGTTGCCTGATGCTATGGAAGGTCCTACACCAGTTTCAGCTCTTATTCACGCTGCTACAATGGTTACTGCTGGTGTATATATGGTAGCTAGATGTAATCCATTATTTTCTCAGGCTCACACAACAAGTGAAATAGTTGTTTTTGTTGGGGCGGCCACAGCTCTCTTAGGTGCTACTATAGGTTTAACTCAGTTTGACTTTAAACGAGTTTTGGCATACTCAACTGTTAGTCAGCTTGGATATATGATTATGGCAACAGGTGTTGGTGCATACATTGCTGGTATATTCCATTTATTCACACATGCATTCTTTAAAGCTCTATTATTCTTATGTTCTGGTAGTGTAATGCATGCTATGCAGGATGAATTAGATATTAGGAAAATGGGTGGTTTACTTAATAAAATGAAGATTACGGGGTACACATTCTTAATTGGGTGTATAGCTATTGCAGGTATTCCACCATTTGCTGGATTTTTTAGTAAAGATGAAATATTAGCAATGACTTTTGCAAGTGGACATAAATTTGCATGGCTTGTAGGAACAGTCGTCGCATTTATGACTGCATTTTATATGTTTAGATTATGGTGGTATGTATTTGTAGGTAAACCAAGAGACAAACATTTATATGACCATGCTCATGAATCACCATGGCAAATGACTTTTCCATTGGTTTTGCTTGCTATCATGTCTGTTTTGGCAGGATTTTTCGGATTTCCACCAGAGCATGGATTTATCCACAAGTTTTTAGAGCCAGTATTAGTATCAGAGCATTTACATATACCACATTTAGCTAAAGGTACTAGCTACGGGTTAATGATTTTGTCAGTGCTAGTTGCTGCTGCAGGTATATATGTATCATATCTATATTATGTTAAAAATCCAGAGCTACCTGCTAAAACTATTAAAGCATTTAAGCCAATACATAAGTTCTTTTACAATAAATGGTACTTTGATGAACTCTATGATGCATTATTTGTGCAGCCTATAGTGATGATATCAAAATTCTTATGGAAAGGGTTTGATGTTAATTTCATAGATTTCATTGTGAATGCCTTTGGTTGGGTGGCACAATTTTTAGGACGATTCTTTAGAATAATCCAAACGGGTAGAATACAGACATACATATTCACATTTGTGCTTGGCGTAGTAATACTATTAACAATTTTCTATATGGTGTAGGGGGCTGAAGATGATGGGTAATATATTAACAATCTTGATATTCTTCCCAGTTGTAGCTGCATTGGTTATATTTGCTCTATGGAGAAGTGGCAAAGCTACAATGTGGGCAGCATTTGTGGCTAGTGTTATAGAGTTCTTATTAACAATGCCATTGATGTGGAATTTCGATAAATCAACTGCAGCTATGCAGTTTGTTGAAAAATATGATTGGGTAAAAGCATGGGGAATTAGCTATTATGTAGGTGTAGATGGAATTTCTATTTTAATGGTATTTCTCACTACATTGCTAACTATGATCTCAATATTAGCTTCATTTAAATACATAAATAAAAGGCAAAGAGAATTTTATCTTGCAATGCTCATATTAGAAGCAGCAATAGTTGGCGTATTTGTTGCTTTAGATTTCTTCCTTTTTTACATTTTCTGGGAAGCTATGTTAATTCCAATGTATCTAATTATTGGTGTCTGGGGCGGTCAAAGAAGGGTTTATGCTGCAATAAAATTCTTTCTTTACACATTGGCTGGTTCTGTCTTAATGATGTTAGCGATTATTGCCCTTTATTTCAAACATGGTCAGTTAACTGGTGAATATACTTTTGATATTTTAAAAATTACAGCTGCAAGTGGTCAGTTTTCACCATCCTTTCAGACAATTGTATTTTTAGCTTTCTTCTTGGGATTTGCTATAAAAGTTCCTATGTTTCCATTTCATACATGGTTACCTGATGCGCACGTTGAAGCACCAACAGCTGGTTCAGTTATACTTGCTGGTGTGCTTTTGAAAATGGGTACTTACGGTTTCTTAAGATTTTGCTTACCAATAACACCTGTAGCTTCAGTTAAATTTGTACCACTAATTGCTGTGTTATCTGTGGTGGCAATCATTTATGGTGCTTTAGTTGCTATGGTGCAAGAAGATGTAAAAAAGTTAGTAGCCTATTCATCTGTTAGCCACATGGGATTTGTCACTTTGGGTATTTATGCTCTTAATCAAGCAGGGATAGAAGGCGGAATCTTACAGATGTTTAATCATGGTATTATAACTGGTGCATTATTCTTGTTAATCGGTCTTATTTATGAGAGAACACATACAAGGTTAATAGCAGATTATGGTGGTATTGCAAAATATGTTCCAGTTTATGCGACAATTTTTGCTATATTTACATTTGGTTCAATTGGACTACCAAGTATGGGTGGATTTATAGGCGAGTTTTTAGTGCTTGTGGGTGCATTTGAAACATTGTCAAATTATGCAATTGTTGCTGCGTCAGGTGTAATTTTTGCAGCTGTATACATGCTTTGGATGTATCAGAGGGTATTTTTCCAATCACCTAATACTAAATGGGCTAGTATAGAAGATGTGAATGTCAGAGAGTTTATTTATCTATTCCCACTGATAATTTTAGTTTTTTGGACAGGAATATATCCAGAAACATTTACTTCATATATGCATGAAAGTGTAAAAAGCTTGTTAGAACATGTTAATGCAATGAATATAGCGCTTAAATAGGAGGAATGGGATGGCTCAAAGTATTGTTTCTATTTTACCTGAGATATTGATGACGATCTTTGGATTATTACTTATTGTAATAGATGTGCTTGCAGCGGAAGATAAAAAAGCAGGTGTGGGTTATTTTGGGATTGCTTTTATAATTTTAGCATTAATAGCATCCATTCCACCCTTTAATGGATTTAAAATCTTTGGATTCAATAGAATGGTTGTATGGGATGTTTATTCTTAC
Source organism: Deferribacter thermophilus (assembly GCF_049472675.1). Taxonomy (NCBI): domain Bacteria; kingdom Pseudomonadati; phylum Deferribacterota; class Deferribacteres; order Deferribacterales; family Deferribacteraceae; genus Deferribacter; species Deferribacter thermophilus. Next base: position 30,335 of record NZ_JAPNXM010000003.1, on the reverse strand, counting down.
GCGTTTTTTCTTACATTTGGTTTTGCATATATACTGAGCACTCTTGGGTCAGTCGATTATTTGAAAGAGAGAGGGATAAATAAAGGTGAATACTATATTGTGATGTTTTTTAGTATTATTGGTATGATGTTTATGGTAAGTGCAACAGATCTATCAGTGTTTTATTTAGGTTTGGAAACTATGGCAATTGCAATGTATATTTTAGCTGGATATAATAAGAAGGATCTTTTATCAAATGAAGCAGGTATTAAATATTTTATAATGGGGGCATTTTCGTCAGCCATATTTTTGTATGGTCTAAGTTATGTATTTGGTTACACAGGAAGTACAAAATATCACATCATTGCTGAATATATAAAAACCAATGGATTGTCTCACTACAGTATCATTTTTGGATTAGTTTTAATGTTTGCAGGTTTTGCATTCAAAATATCAGCTGTACCGTTTCATATGTGGGCGCCTGATGTATATAATGGTGCACCTACCCCTGTTGTTGGTTTTATGACAGTTGCTCCAAAAGCAGCAGCATTTGGTGGAATGGTCAGATTTTTAATGGTTGCAGGTATTCCGGCAACAGCTCAATGGCAATTGTTCTTTTCAATATTAGCAGTTCTAACTATGACTTATGCTAATTTAGTTGCAATTGCTCAAAACAATGTTAAAAGGATGCTTGCATATTCAGCTATTTCCCATGCTGGTTATATGCTTATTGGTTTAGTGGCAGCAAACGATTTAGGATATAAGGCAATAGCTATGTATGTAATGATATATGCATTTATGAATATTGGTGCTTTTACTTTACTTAGTGTTTTAAAGAATAAAGGGATTATTGATGATGAAAGATTAGAAAGTTTTGCAGGATTAGCTAAAAAGCATCCATTATATTCACTTGCTATGTTAATATTTATGTTCTCATTAGCTGGTATCCCTCCTCTAGCAGGATTTATAGGTAAGTTTTATATTTTTATGGCAGCTATTAAAGCTAAAATATATTGGTTAGCAATTATTGGTGTAATAAACAGTGCAATAGCATGTTATTATTATATGAGAGTTACAGTATATATGTACTTTAGAGAAGCTGAGTATGAAGTTGAGGCTAATTTAAGACCTGCAGGTTTTATAGCAACATTTATAGCAACAGTGGTAGTATTACTGTTGACTGTATTTCCAAGTACATTTATTAATATTGTAAAAAATATGATAGTTTAAGGTGGGGTTATGAGCGAAATCACTTTAAAAGAAGCATTAGAAGATGCTTTGCATAAAGAGCAAATGGCATACGATTTTTATATGCAGCTTCATGACATGTTAAAGGACTTAGGAGCTAAAGCTATTATTAAAGAGTTAGCAGAGGAAGAAGTTAATCATAAAAAAATGATTGAAGAGGCAATAAAAACAGGGAAAATTGATCATATTGGGATGGAAACAAAATATTATTCATCAGACTTAGGTATTGCTAAAATGGTTTTACCTCAAGTGATTACAGAAGATATGAATGTTCAAGATGTACTTAGGATAGCTATGAAACATGAAGATAATTCCAGAATATTCTATGAAAAATTGGCTGATAAATTTGCAGGTAAAGAGGTAGAAGAGTTTTTTAGAAGGATGGCTGTTGAGGAAGCTACTCACAGAAATAAAATCCAGAATCTGTATGATGATATAGTGTATAATGAAAATTAAAAAAAGGCCTTCGGGCCTTTTTTTTTATTTTATAAATGATGAGGAAATTTAGATACCCTTTTGGCAGCTTCTTCTATAACCTTTAATATTTCATCGTCGCTAATTTTATCAATAGCATGTGTTAAGTCATCAGAAACTTGATAATGTGGTGGGATACTGTTTAAAGTTATTGCTGCAACATCTAAAATACAATCTCTACAAGTACAATATTCTTCGTTTTGCTCATAAAAAGTAACTAATAAATCCCACACCCTTTTTTCATTAATATTTTTTATTTTATCGATATCATAAATGTTGATTTTAGACATAAATCCTCCTAAAATAATTTAAGTTATATTAAAATAGGAGGTAAGATTTTGCAAGAGTATATTGCAGTAATTGGTGCAGGTAGTTGGGGTACAGCACTTGCAAATTTGCTTGCAGATAATGGACATAATATAGTTTTATATGCAAAGGAAAAAGAAATTGTAGATAGTATAAATGAAAATAATGAAAATATTATTTATTTGAAAGGTATTAAGCTTAATAAGAATATCAAATGTAAATCATTTGAAGATTTAAGCGATGACCATGAGAAAATAGTTTGGGTAGTTCCTACACAATTTACTAGAGAGTGTATAGAATATTTTAAAGATAAATTAATTGGTAAAGATATAATTGTTGCTACAAAGGGGATTGAAATAAAGAGCAAGAAGTTTGTTAATAATATTTTTCGTGAATATTTAAATATTGAAGTGTCAGTAATCTCTGGCCCTTCATTTGCAAAAGAAGTCGCTAATAGGATGCCTACGGCAGTAAGTATAGGATCAAATAATTTAAAAATAGCAGGTTATTGGCAAAAGATATTTTCAAATAATTATTTTAGATGTTATACTACAGATGATGTGATAGGACTTGAGGTTGGTGGAGCTTTAAAAAATGTAATTGCTATAGCCACGGGTATATCTGATGGTTTAGGTTTTGGAAATAATGCAAGAGCTGGAATAATTACTAGAGGTTTAAGAGAAATAACAAGACTTGGGCTTAAATTGGGTGGTAAACTTGAAACCTTTATGGGGTTAGCAGGTGTGGGGGATTTGGTACTTACTTGTACAGGGGAGCTTAGTAGAAACAGAAGTGTAGGTATTGAGATAGGAAAAGGGAAAAAGATAAATGAAATTTTAAAGGGTATGAAAATGGTAGCAGAAGGGGTTTATACTGTGAAAGCAGCTTTTGAGTTAGCAAAGGATTTAGATGTGGAAATGCCTATTAGTGAAGAAGTTTATAATATAATTTATAACGATAAGAATCCATTACAATCGTTTAAAGATATAATGGAGAGACCTTTAAAACAAGAAAATATATAATATTAGGAGGAGTTATGTTTGAAGGTGGTAAGTACATTTGGAAAAATGGAGAGCTGATCAAGTGGGAGGATGCAACAACACATGTACTAACACATACCCTTCATTATGGTGTAGGAGTATTTGAAGGGATAAGGTGCTATGAAACAAAAGAGGGGCCAGCTGTATTTAGATTAAAAGAGCATGTTAAGAGATTATTGGAATCTGCAAAAATTTTTATGATGAATGTGAAATATAACGAAGAAGAAATAAGTAATGCCATAATAGAGACAATAAAAGCAAATGGGCTAAAAAGCTGCTACATTAGGCCTATTATTTACTATGGGTATAAAAGTTTGGGACTTGCTGTTGATGATGAGTTTCCTATAGATGTGGTAATAGCTGCATGGAGCTGGGGAGCGTATTTGGGGGAAGAAGGGCTTAGAAATGGTATTAGAGTAAAGACATCAAGTTTTAATAGGTTTCATGTTAATACTATCGCTACAAGGGCAAAAGCATGCGGGAATTATATCACATCTGTTTTAGCTAAAAGAGAAGCTTTGATGAACGGTTATGATGAAGCGCTGTTTTTAGATCCTGATGGTTATGTTGCTGAAGGTAGTGGTGAAAATATATTTATTGTTAAAGATAATATAATTTCAACTCCACCAGTTACATCAATCCTCAGAGGGATCACTAGGGATTCAGTAATAAAAATAGCAAAAGATTTAGGATATGAAGTTATAGAAAGAAGATTTACTAGGGATGAAATGTATATAGCAGATGAGGCGTTTTTTACAGGGACAGCAGCTGAAGTTACACCTATTAGAGAGCTTGATGGAAGAACCATCGGAGTTGGAAAAAGAGGTGCTATTACAGAAAAGATACAAAATAGATTCTTTGAAATTGTAAAAGGTAATGTTGAAAGTTACAAAGACTGGCTTACATTGGTAAAATGATTTTTGTTATTGATGGGCATTCTGTCTGTTATAGAATATTTTACAAAACTCCCCTTTTGACAAACTCAAAAGGGGAGCCGACTTCTATTTTACATTCGTTTATAAATTTAATACTAACACTGAAGGAAAAACATAAACCTGAAAAAATATATGTTGTATTTGATAGTAAAGGTGAAACTGAAAGACATAGAGTTCATAAGGATTACAAGGCACATAGAGAAAAAACGCCTGAAGCACTTATACCCCAAGTAGAAAATCTGAAAAGGATACTTCCTTATATAGGTGTGTATGTAGTATATCAAGAAGCTACAGAAGCTGATGACTTGATTTATACATTAATATGTAATCATGATAAAGACACTATTTATTTAATAACAAAAGACAAGGATTTACATCAATTAGTAAATGATAAAGTATTTATTTACGATTATCAGGATGATGAATTGATTGATAGAGATAAAGTAAAAAAAGTTTTTGGTGTATACCCTGAGCAGATATGTGATTTGCTTGCTTTAAGCGGAGATCAATCAGATAATATTCCAGGGATTAAAGGTATTGGGCAGAAGACAGCTGCAAAGTTAATCAATGATTTTGGAAGCTTTGATAATATCTTTGCAAATATTGATAAGATAAGTGGAAAATTAAAGGAAAAGCTCATTGAAGGGAAGAAAAATGCTTATTTTAGCAAAGAATTAGTAAAATTGAATTATATAAAAGATTTAAAGGTTTATGAAGCAATCAAAGATGATAATAAATTAAGAGAATATTTAGAATATTTTGAGCTAAAAACAATTATTAACAGGCTATTTAAAGATACCGATAATAAAAAAGTGGAAAAAGTTAAAGAAGATGATTTAGTAGATGTTGTTTGTTTTATTGAAGATAAATTGATTGCATTAAAAAACCGAGAAATATTTTATGATGACATTGAATTGAATGATTATAAGTTTTTTTATGACATAAAGGAGATAAAAAAAGTAAAAGATATCAAATTTTCAAAAGAGATTTACGATGTAAAAATAATATCATGGATGAATGAACCAGACTCAGGCGGTATCAAAAAGCATAAAGAAGAAAGTTTCGAAGATTTTGTAATTAGAGTTTCTTCCGTAGCAAAACAAGAGTTGGAAAAATTAAAAGAGTATGGATTAATTGATTTGTACGAAAATGTAGAGTTGCCTGTTACAGAAGTATTATATGAAATGGAAAAGAATGGGATAAAAATAAATAAAGAAAAAGTCTATCAAATAAATAGTGAGTTGATAAACAAGCTAAATGAATATGAAAAAAATATTAAAGATTATTGTGGGTATGATTTTAATTTAAATTCTCCCAAGCAATTATCAGAGATCCTTTTTGAAAAAATGGGGTTAAAACCGTCTAAAAAAACTAAAACAGGATTCTCTACCTCAGAGGAGGCTTTAATAGAAATTAAATTTTACAATCCAGGTCATGCAGATCTTATAGATATGATTTTAAAATATAGGGAACTTAATAAATTAAATAATACATATACGATAAATTTATTGAATTATGTAGATGAGAATAGCAGAATTCATACCCACTTCAAACAAACGGGAACTGCTACTGGTAGAATTAGCTCAACAAATCCAAATCTACAAAATATTCCAGTTGGTTCTCTTTATGGAAAAAGGATAAGGGAGTGTTTTGAGGCAGAAGAAGGGTATAATTTAGTAAGTTTTGATTATTCGCAGATTGAATTGAGAATATTAGCAAGTTTATCAGAAGATAAAAATTTAATAGATGCATTTAAAAATGATGAAGATATACATACAAAAACAGCAATGGAGATATTTTCCATTAAAGAAGTAGATTCAAAACATAGAAGATTAGCAAAAGCAGTAAATTTTGGGATTATTTATGGGCTTAGTCCATATGGATTGGCTAGGGATACAGGTATTTCACAAAGTGAAGCAAAAATATTTATTGAAAAATATTTTGAATTATATCCAGGCGTAAAAAAATATATTGATAAAGTTATTTTAGATGCAAGAGAAAAGGGGTTTACAGAGACGATATTGGGTAGAAAACGATTTATTAGTGATATAAATAGTGCAAATAAGATGCTAAGACAAAGAGCTGAAAGAGTAGCAATCAATGCTCCGATACAAGGGTCTGCTGCAGATATAATAAAACTTGCAATGATAAAAATATATGAATATTTGCATAAATTGGATAATAATGCTAAAATGCTATTACAGATACATGATGAATTGCTCTTTGAAATAAAAGAGGAGTATTCAGAATCGTTAGCTATCAAAATTAAGGATATTATGGAGACAATTGTAGATTTAAAAGTTCCTCTAAAGGTTAATTACTCTATTGGTAAAAACTGGGGAGGTTTAAAAGAGTGAGTAAATTAAACAATATACTAAAAGAAAACCATGAATTAAAAAAAGAGTTAGAAGGGATTTTGGAGCTAATTAAAGAGAATGAGATAAAGAATCAGGGATTTAAAGTCGTTGAATATGCTTTTTTATTAGCAGAAAGCTTAAAAGATTTTGCAGAGAAGCCTTTAAAATATTTAGAAGATATTTTTGAAATTGATAGAGTGGCGCTTTTTGTTGACAGGGAAACATTTAATTTTGATAGAATTAGTGATGAAATTGATGATAGAGTATATTTTATAGATAATAAAGCCTTTAAATATTTTTTTCTTGAAAAGAGGGCTTATTCTGGAGTGGGTAAAACGAATTTTATTTCTGAGTTTGATGTATTTAAGGAGATGAATTCTTATCTAATATCACCTATAATTGAGGATGGCAGAATAGTTGGTTCATTAAATTTTTATTCTAAAGATCCCGAAAAGTTTATTGAAACTAAAAGTACAGATTTCATAAAAGATTTATGCTTTAAGATATCTGTGGCATTGAGAAAATTGTATGATGCTGAGAGACTATCAAAACAGATGTTAGTTGATTTTTTAACCGGTACCTACAATAAGCTTGCGTTATATGATTTTTTAGAAAAATTCATAAATATGCACAAAAGATATAATAAAAGTTTTGCATTGGGACTTATAGATATAGATAATTTTAAAAAAATCAATGATGTAAAAGGGCATTTGTTTGGTGATGAATTTTTGAAAAGATTTGCAAATGAGTTGTATAGTTCATCTAGAAAAGCAGATATAATGGGAAGGTTTGGTGGTGATGAGTTTTATATTATACTACCTGAGGCTACCTTTGATATGATTAAAGGTGTTAGCAGTAAGCTTTGTAATATTTTAAAAAGTGTAGTTCAGAAATTAAATTTAGATATTGAAATTGGGATTTCTGGAGGTTTTGTATTAGTACCTGATGATGAAATGGATGATTTGAGTGCTGAGGCGATCTTAAAATTAGCCGATGATAGACTTTATATGGCTAAAAATAAAGGGAAAATGAAAATTATAGGGGTTAATAATGATATTTTATCCTAACTCAGAAAAGATAAATCAGATTTTAAAAAGAGGGGAAATATTAGAAGCTGATTATCTTGATACTGTAAATAAGATTATCTCAGATGTGAGAAAATTTGGGGACAAAACATTAAAAGATCTAACACTTAGATTTGATAAATATGACTTAGATAATAAATTTTATTTTGAAAAAGAAGAGTTGAAAAAGTTTTATGATGAAATCCCTGAAGATCTAAAATTAGCATTTAATAAAGCTAAAGAAAATATAGAAAATTTCCACAAAACTCAATTAGAGAAAACCTATTTGATAGAAAGCGATGGAGCTGTTTTGGGGCAAAAAATAAGCCCTATTGATAGTGTTTCGGTTTATGTACCTGGCGGTAAAGCTAGCTACCCCTCTACTGTTTTGATGAATGTGATCCCAGCAAAGGTTGCGGGTGTAAATAGAGTAGTCATGACAACGCCTGCTTCAAATGGTGAAATTAATAAGCTTGTTTTAGGGGTGGCATATCTTGCAGGTGTAGATCGGGTATATCTTTTAGGTGGTGCACAGGCAATTGCAGCTGTCGCTTTTGGAACTGATACTGTGGAAAAGGTGGATAAAATTGTAGGTCCAGGAAATATTTATGTGGCTTTGGCAAAAAAACTTGTATTTGGTTTTGTTGATATAGATATGATTGCAGGGCCAAGTGAGATTTTGATTATTGCCGATGAGAGCGCAAATCCAAAATTTGTTGCTGCAGATATGCTCTCTCAGGCTGAACATGATGAATTAGCAAGTGCTATTACAATTACATGGGATAAAGATTTGGCAAATAAAATAAAAGAGGAGTTAACCGTACAATTAAATAATTTAAAAAGGTCTGAAATCGCTCAAAAATCTTTGGAAAAGTTTGGTGGTATTTTGTTAGTAAAAGATGTTGAGGAAGCTGTCAAATTTGCAAATATGGTGGCTCCAGAACATTTAGAATTGTCTGTTCAAAACCCTTTTGAACTACTTTACAAAATTAAACATGCCGGTGCCATATTTATGGGGCACTTTACACCTGAGGCAATTGGTGATTATTTTGCTGGACCAAATCATACTTTACCCACTGGTGGAACTGCTAGATTTTTTTCACCACTTGGTGTGTATGATTTTATGAAAAAAAGTAGTATTATTAATTGTTCAAAAGAGTATGTAAAAAAATTTGGTGATATGATTATTAAGATGGCTAAAAGCGAGGGGTTAGATGCTCATGCTAACTCTGTAAAAGTTAGGTTGGAGAAGGATAGTGAATTTTGATTTATTTGATGATTTTAATGAACATATTTTTATTATCGATTCAAAATTTGAAAAAATATATGAGAATAAAGCATTTAGCAGTTTAAAAAATAAAGAAAAAATTTTTGATGAAATCCTTAAGAAGTATAATGAAAGAAAAAATAAGTTATTAAATGTTAGTATTGATAGGCATTTTTATAGAGTTAAGGTAAATATTTATCAAGATAAGCTTATATTTGAGCTTGATGATAGAACTGGTATTAATCAATTTGTAGAGAAATTTTTCACATTAAATGCCATAATAAATCAAGCACCTGTAGGTATAATAATTACTGATAAAAATGGTAATATTAATTTTGTTAATAGAGGCTTCGAAAAGATGACAGGTTTCTCTTTTAATGATGTAAGTGGTAAAAACCCAAGAATATGGAAAAGTGGAGAACATGATAAAGAGTATTATAAAAACTTATGGGATACAGTCTTGGCAGGGGAAAAGTGGGTTGGAGAGTTTGTAAATAGAAAAAAAGATGGTTCTTTATATATTGATAGAAGTGTGATTTTCCCTATTTTTGATTCTATGGGTGAAATTATAGAAATATGTGCAATTAAGCAGGATATCACAGAGATGAAAATACTGGAAAAGAATCTTATTCAGAATGAGAAAAATATTACATTAGGAAGGTTTGTAGGTAATATTGCACATGATATGAAAAATATATTAACAGGAATGTTTTCACTTTGTGATTATTTGAAAAGTAAAGATTTTAGTGATGATGTAAAGGTTATGATAGAGCAGATTTACAAGTATGCAAATGTAATGAATGAATTTGTGTTAAGTTTAAAAGATATTGGAAAAAAAGAGAATATAATAAAAATAAATTTTTGTGATTACATATATGAAAATAAAGATTTTTATAGAAGGATAATAGGTAAGAATATTAAAATAAATGTTGATTGCAAGTGTGCATGCGTTGGTTTGATAAGTAAGACCCACATTGATCAGATTTTTCTAAATCTACTTGTTAATGCAAGGGATGCAATTTTTGAAAAATTTAATGAAGGTAATGGCGGTATAATTAATATAAGTATATATTGCTTAAATGATAATATTATTATTGAATTGTCTGACAATGGATGTGGTATACCTGAGGAATTAATGGATAAAATATTTTCTTTAAGCTTTACTACGAAAGATGATGGAACAGGTGTTGGGCTATTTATCGTAAAAAATATTGTAGAACAGTATGGTGGAACGATAGAAGTTGAATCCAAGGTAGATGAAGGAACTACTTTTAGGTTGATGTTGCCAATAATATATACTATTGATAAATGTAAATGCAATTAGCCTGCAGAATGCTTTATAATCCCTAAAATCCCTTCTCTAATATAGTGTATGGAGATTGCCGCTAAAATTAGACCGATAACTTTTGTAATAACATCTGTCACATTTTGACCTAATAGTTCTAATATTTGTCTTCCAAAATAAAGGATAATGTAAGTTAAAAGAAAGGCTATTATTCCTGAAACAAGAGTAGGGATTACACCCACTGTACCTGTTAAGACTATAGTAGCAGTTACCACACCAGGGCCAACCATGATAGGTGTAGCAAAGGGGACTATCCCAGATATTTTTTCACTATATTCGGCATCATTATTACCAAAAATTATTTGAATTGAAATTAACAGAAATAGTAAGCCACCAGCAACTCTAAAATCGTGAACATCTATCCCAAAAAGCCAGAGAATACCGCTACCAGCTATTGTAAAAACACCTAAAAGTATAAAGGCAACAATAATCGATTTATTTAATAGATTTTTTCTATCTTTGACTGTCATCCCTTTTGTTAAAGCCATGTAAACAGGGATAATGCCAACAGGGTCAATTACTAAAAAGAGTGTAGTTATAGACTTAAAATATAATATTAAAATCTCGTTCATAGTTTTTCTACTTTCATATCTATTTTTTTATTTTTATATTTAATTCGCAAAACAATAAAATATATTGCAGTAACAAGCAGTGTAATAATAGGTGTTAAAATTTCATTCATTTTAAGTTTTGTAAAAATTGTATTAGAAATAATCGCTGTTAAAAGTATGAGAATTATTGGGATAATGTAGATTAAAAAAGCTGATTTATAAAGTGTTTTATCTTCGATTGTTACAATAACATTATCTCCAACATTAAATCCTTTTTTTAATTCGAAATCAAAAAGGTTATGTTCTTCAGTCATTCCGCATGTTTCTCTATGTTCACAACTACTGCATCCAGCATCTTTTATAAACTGTATATACATTTTGTTATTTTCTATTTTTACAATGGTTCCTTGATGTTTTTTAACTCCCATAACTATCTATCCTTTGTAGTCTGTCAATTAATGGTGGATGTGAGTAGTATAATTTTACATAGAGTGGATGGGGGAATGGATTAGATAAATTGTCTTTGTATAGTTTTATTAAAGCATTTTTAAATGAAGATCGATTTTCAAAGGTTTTAATTGCGTATTCGTCAGCTTCAAACTCAAACTTTCTTGAGATTGCTGAAAATATCGGAGAAATAATAAATTTTGCAGGGGACATTAGCAAGGAGATTACAAAAAATCCAGATGCTAAAAATTTTGGAAAACCAAATATTTGATATATAAAATCTTTTTGAAGCAATATAAATGTTAAGTAGAATGAAATAAAAATAATTAAAAACGAGATAATAATATTTTTCAAAATATGTTTATACTTAAAATGACCAAGCTCATGAGCAAGTACAGATGCAATCTCATCATAACTCAATTTTTCAAGTATAGTATCAAACAGCACAACCCTTTTTTTCTTTCCAAAACCTGTAAAGTAGGCATTTCCGTGTGAGCTTCTTTTAGATGCATCCATTTTATAAATTTTGTTCAAATCAAATCCGCTTTTTGTGGATAGCTCGTTTATTTTTTCAAGTAGATCAGGGTCATTAATTGGTTCGAATTTGTTGAAAAGAGGAGCAATAAGTGTAGGATATAAATAATTGATTAGAATTACAAAAAGTAAAACGAAGAAAGCTCCGATTATCCACCAAATGGTTTTGAAATAATCAATGAATGTAATAATGGCAAATAATAAGATAGTAAAAATAATAAAACTTATAATCGAAGAAATAATTAAGTCCCTAAAGAATAGTGATAAATTCATTCTGTTAAAACCGAATTTTTCTTCAATTACAAACTGTTTATACAAAGAAAAAGGTAAGTTTATAATTCCCATTACCAATTGTATTCCAATTAGAAAAAATATTGCTCTTATGAATTCATTTGAGGTTATCGAAAAGATATAAAGTGCATATTTTTGAATAATCCCATATGTAAATATAAAGATTAAAAAAAGAATATCTACTATAGACTTATAAATATCAAGATTAACATTTGAAGATTGATATTGAATTGTTTTTTGTAAAACATCTTGATTTAAAAAAGAAGGCAATTCTTTAGATTTTAAAACCTTCTTTGCATAATTAATATTAATCTTTTCTAAAAAAATTTCTGCACATTCTACTAAAATTAAAATAGATAATATAATATACCCAATGTTTGTCATAGGCTTTACCTGTTGTATGTAAGCATTATTACACCAATAATTGTTAAAATAACACCTAAAATATTGTATATAGAAACTTCAAAACTATTTATAGCAAAAGGGTTAAATTTATCAAGTAATAAACCAAGAATGAGTTGTACAGCAATTGTGATACTTAGCGCAGCACTTACCCCTATTTTGGGAACAGCATAAGTTATTACGAAAACAAAAAATGCTCCAAGAATACCACCTGTTAAAAATTGTAGTGGGACTTCCCCTATCTGTTTTAAGCCCGAAAACCCTTTAAAAAATAAGAAGATTAACAAAGTAAAGGTTCCTACTAAAAAAGAGATAAAAGCACTTTCTAAAAACCCTACATATTTTGCAAGTTTTGCATTTATTGAAGCCTGTAGCGAAACAAAGGTTCCAGCAATGGCTAAAAGAAGCATTACAAAATATTTATCCATAAAAACCTCTTATAAAACAATAAGGCAGGTAATATCACAGACATTTGTTCCTGTAGCACCTGTTTTTATTAAGCCATCTATTTTGTTAAAAAAGTTATATGAGTTAGAGTTAATTAAAAATTGTTCTGTATCTAAATCTTGTTTTACTGCTTCTTTGTAAACTTCGTAATCAATAAAAGCACCTGCGGCATCTGTGGGGCCATCTATACCATCAGTACCAAAACTAAAAAACAAGCTGTTTTTATCAAAATATTCAACAGAGTTTAAAAAGGATAATACTAAATGTTGGTTTCTTCCACCTTTCCCCTGACCTTTAACATTTACAGTGGATTCTCCACCAGCTAATATTGCAACAGGCCTTTTTGCAGGGAAACCATCAGCTAATATATTTTTGTAGATTCCAGCAAATAGGGCTCCTAAGGTTTCAGCATCTTTTTGATAGTAAGAGGTTAAAATTATTGTATTTAAACCTTTTGATTCAAAAAAGTTCTTTGCAAAAATTAAAGCTTCTTTATTATTGCCTATTATATGATGAGCTGGTGGAAGAAGATCTAACTTTTCATCATGGAGAAGAAGATTATAAATCTTTTCATTAAATAAATCTTTTAAATTGTATTTTTCCAAAATTTTAGAGATATCATCAATTGATGGATAAAGTGGAGCAGAGCCTATAAACTCTAATTTGTCGTTTACCACATCAGATAGCACAAGCGCGACAATATCTGATTTTACAAATTTTAAGAGCTTTCCACCTTTTACTTTGGAAAGCCTCTTTCGGATACTGTTTAGCTCATATATAGATAAGCCTAAATTCATCAATTTCTTGGTTATATCGTTTAATTCTGTTATAGATAGTTCTTCATCGGGTAATTCTAGTAAAGCAGATGTGCCGCCACTTAATAGGTAGATAATAAAATCATCTTTGTCTAAATTTTTTATATAGTTGATTAACCTTAAAGTACAATTAACCGATTTCTCATCTGGATATGGGTGTGAACCCACAACAACTTCAATTTTATCAAGCTGGTAAGGGAAATTTGAGATAATTATACCACCAGCAATTTTGTCACCTAATTTTTCGATCAACCCTTTACCCATAAAAACCGAAGCTTTGCCAGAGCCAACGATATGAATATTTTTATTTTTGATATCATACTTTTTATCTTGAATTATTAAAAAACCATTATCAATTTCCACTTTTTCTTTTATCAGATTGTCTGGCAATATGTGTTGGATAAATTTTTTCAAAAAGTCATTTAAATTTTCTCTCATTAAATCCACCTTCAATAACTATTACGAAGGGTATTTTATTAAAATCTTTTGTTTTTTCTAATAGTTCGTTTACTTTTCCTCTTATTGTTATTTCATCTTTTAAACCAAGATTAAATGATATGGAAACCCTTCTGTTAATAAATTGCAATTCCTTCAAAATTTTTTCAAGAGTGTATGGTCTTTCCATTAATACGACTGTTTCTTTTTTATCAGCAATCTTTTTTAAAAATCTTCTTCTATAAGGTTCTTTTTTTGGTGGGAAACCAGCAAAATAAAATCTTTCTGCATAAAAACCTGATACAGAAAGTGCTGTAGTTATAGATGAAGGCCCAGGAAGAGATAAAACTTTAATCCCTTTTTTATAAGCAAGATCTATTAGATTAAATCCGGGATCTGCTACTGCTGGTGTTCCTACATCTGAAAATAGCACTGCATTTTTATGCTCTAATATTAAATCGATAGCAAAAAGTAAGTCATCTACTTTTGAATGCTCATTGATTTGTATATATTTTGCATCTCTTTTATCTAAAAAGGCAAGTAGCCTATGGATAAATCTTTTTTCTTCCCCAATGAATAAATCGGTATTTTTCAAAATCTCAATTTGGTATTGGGGGAGTTGATCAAACTGTTGTGATAAGGGTGTTGCTAAAACATATAATGTATTCACACTATTTTTCAGGCTTTATTATTTCAATTCCACCCATATACTCTCTTAAAACTTCAGGCACAACGACAGATCCATCTTCTTGCTGGTAGTTTTCTAATATAGCAAGGAATGTCCTGCCTACTGCAAGCCCAGAGCCGTTTAGAGTGTGTGGGTATTCGGTCTTTTTGGTGTCTTTCCTACGAAATTTTATATTTGCCCTTCTTGATTGAAAATCCTTGAAATTGCTACATGAAGAAATCTCTTTGTATGTGCCAAGACCTGGAAGCCATACTTCTATATCATAAGTTTTGGCTGCAGAAAAGCCTATATCACCACTACAAAGTGTCATAACCCTATAAGGGATTTCTAACAGCTGTAAGATTTTTTCAGCATCTAAAAGTAATTTTTCTAATTCGTTGTCGGAATCTTCTGGTTTTACAATTTTTACAAGTTCAACCTTGTTAAACTGATGCTGTCTAATTAAACCCCTTACATCTTTCCCGTGACTTCCAGCTTCCCTTCTAAAACAAGGTGTGTAAGCTGTCATGTAAATTGGTAGATCATCTTCATTTAAAATTTCGTCAGCATAAATATTTGTTACGGGAACTTCTGCTGTAGGTATAAGGTATAGGTTATCCCTTTCGCATTTAAAAAGTTCTTCTTCAAATTTTGGAAGCTGGCCTGTGCCTGTCATTGTTTTTTCATTCACCAAAAATGGTGGGAGCACTTCCACATAACCATTTTTACCTTGAACATCTAACATAAAGTTTATTAAAGCTCTCTCAAGCTTTGCTCCAACCCCTTTATAAAGTGAAAATCTTGATTTAGCTAACTTCACACCTCTTTCAAAATCTACAATATCAAGCTGTTCAGCGATATCCCAATGAGGTTTTGGAGTAAAATCAAACTCCCTCTTGTTTCCCCACTCTTTATATAAAACATTTCCCGATTCATCTTCACCAATGGGAACAGAATCGTCTATAAGATTTGGTATCCTTAAAAGGATGAAATTTATCTTTTCTTGAATTTCTTTAACTTTGTTGTCTAAAACCTCTATTTCTTCTTTAATCTCTTTAACACGATTTTCTATATGAGAAGTGTCTTTTTTTTCTTTTTTTAATTTACCTATTTCCCTTGATTTTTCATTTCTCTCTTTTTTTAACTCTTCTACTTTTTGAATAGTTTCCCTTCTTTCTTTATCGAGGTTTTTTAGCTCTTCAAAATCGATGTCCGTATAACCCCTTTTTATAGTTTTATCTTTTACAAGTTCGAGGTTAGAAATTACAAATTTAAGATCAAGCACTTATTCAACCTCCTTTGAGTTTTCTAATAGATATAAGAAAGCCTTCAGGTTTTTATTTTCTGGATTTATATCTTTTGCTTTTTTTAGTGCATCAAGTGCAAAACCAAAATAACCTAATTTATAAAATGTGATCGCCTGATTTATTAATGCATCTATATAATCAGGTTTTTTTAAAAGAACTTGATCATATTGAAAAATTGCTTCTTCTAACTTGTTTGCATCTCTTAAGGCATTTGCATAAGCAAGTCTGATATCGGGAAAATCGGGAGCTAATTTTAAAGCTTTTTCGTATTCTTCTAAGGCTTCTTCATACATAAATAGTGTTAAATATTTTTTTGCTAAATCTGCGTGTAAATTAGCAAGTTTTCCTATACAGTGTTTATCAGCAATCCCTTTGATTTGCTTCTTTTCTCTGAGCATTTCAAAGTATTTTTCAGCTTTTTCGTATTCTCCTATACTGTGATAGATTACAGTAATATTCATTAATGCTTCAGTATAGTGAGGGTTTAAGGAGACAGCTTTTTCATAATATGAAATTGCACGATTTAAGTCATTTGATATGTAGTAAATAAAACCTAAAAAATTATAAACATCAGCAAAATTATCTTTGTATTTAATAAACTCTTCTAAATATTGTCTGGCTTTTTCATAATCGCCAGCAAAAAACTCTTCTTTCCCTTTTTCGTACAAGTAAAAATAGTTATTATTTTCCATTTTTACCCCAATTGCTTTTTTAAATCTTTTAAAATCTTGTTAATTTGTGGTAGTAATTTTGGGTCTTTTGTTTCATTTAATAACTGGTTTAATATAGAAACAGCCATCTCAAGCTTGTTATTGTCTATCAAAACCTTTGCATACAAAAGAGCGGCATCGGGGTAAACTTTTGTGTCTTTGTATTCATTTATTATTTTTTTTAATCTTATTAACGCAGCTTTTTTTTCTCCTATTCTAATATAAAATTTTGCAACATATAAATCTTTTTCTGCCAGCATATTTTTTAAGTGTGATATTTTATCTTGTATATTATATTCTTTTGCAAAATCAGGGTATTTTGTGTTTAGCTCTAAAAATATTTTATAAGCTTCTCTGGTATAAGACTGATCTCTATCGATCGGTTTGAGCATAGCATAATATGATAATCCTAATCTTAAAAGGGCTCTTTTTGCATCTGGTTTATCTTCATAAAGCTCTAAGTATGATTTGTAAGCAGATATCGCTTCTTCATATTGTTTATCAAAATAGTATGAATCTGCTAAAAAAAGTTGAGCTTTAGCTGCCAATTCTGGTGTGTCAGCTTTTTTCAAAGCTTCTTCAAACAGTATTGCAGCTTTTTCATATTTTTTATTTTGAAAGTAAGTGAGCCCTTCTTTGAAATAGGTGGCAGCATCTCTTTCAATATCGTTTTTACTTGCGCAAGCAAAGATAACGAAAAGAGTAATCAGGCTAATTATAAATTTTTTCATATATTACCTCAGCTTTATATGGAGATTCTATTTTACAGTATAAATCTGGATATACAACCCTTTTTATTTTACAAATGTAAGGCCCTACACCTGAATCTGCCACACCATCTATTATGTAAACTTTGCCGTCAATTTCAGGGGCTTGGAATAAAGCTCTACCCTCGACAATAAAATCAAAATCATCGTTGAATTTTTCTGCAAAGCAAAGGATTTTTTCTTTTTTAAGGGATTTAAGCCGTTCAGAAGTAATCTTTTTTTGTATTTTTTCAAGAGTTTTTACTCTTTTATTTTTTTCTCTTTTAGGGATTTGACCGTCCATTTTTGAAGCTTTTACACCATCTTCTTGGTAAAATGGGAAAAATCCAGCAAAATCTGGCTTGAATTCATTTAAAAACTCGATAATTTCATTGAACTCTTCTTCTGTTTCAGTGGGAAAACCCACTATGAATGTTGTTCTAATAAAAGCATCATCACTTTTTTCTCTAATTAGAGAAAAAATTTGTTTTATATGGGATGAATTAGATTTTCTGTTCATAAGTTTTAAAATTCTATCATTGATATGTTGTATCGGGATTTCAAAATAATTGATAATTTTAGGATTGTTTAAAATTAGATCTATAAGTTCTTCATCTACACCATCCGGATTTAAATAAAGTGTTCTGATATAAAAATCACCTTCCAATGATGAAAGTTTTTCCAAAAGTGATTTGATCATGAATGAGCCATAAATATCTACTCCGTATTTAGTAGTATCTTGAGAAATAAGAATCAGCTCTTTGAAGCCTTGATCAATTAATCTCTTTGCTTCATCAATAATGTCTTCAATTTTTCTTGATTTTTGTGGCCCTCTTATAGATGGTATTGTGCAGTAAGAACATCTATTTCTGCAGCCATCAGCAATCTTTAGGTAAGCAAAGCTTTTGGGGTTTAGTATAACTCTATTTTTTGAAAAGTATAAATCTTTTTCTTTTTTTTGCGGTTTGATTTCACTGTTTAAATAATCTAAAACAGATTTTAGTTCCCCAACACCAGCATAATAATCAACAAAGGGGAACTCATTTTCAAACTCATTTTTATATCGCTCAACCATGCACCCTGTTACTATAATCTTTTTCCCTTTTTCTTTGTAAGGCTCAAACTCTAAAATTGTTTCCACCGCCTCCATTACAGCAGGTTCAATAAAACCGCAGGTATTTATAATGATTATATCTGCATTATCAGGATCATTGGTTAATTCAAAATTGTCTTCAATCATTTTGCCAAGCAAAACTTCAAGATCTACCTGATTTTTTGGGCATCCCAGACTAATAGAAGCTATTTTTAATGGCATAATACTTCCTTTGCTTTTTCACAATCTTTTTTTATTTGTTCTATGAGGTCATTGATATTATCAAATTTTTTTTCTTCTCTTAAGTAGTTATAAAATTCCAGTTCTATAAATTCGTTATATATGTCTTTTTTGAAATCAAAGATATGAGTTTCCACTCTTATTTCATTTTTATTTACTAAAGTAGGTCTAATACCGATGTTTGTCACGCTGTTATATATTTTGCCATTTAAAATACATTTTGTAGCATAGATCCCATTTGCAGGGATTAGTTCATTTTCCACTGCTAGATTAGCAGTGGGATATCCAAGAAGCCTGCCGTATCCATCCCCTTTTACTACTTTCCCTTCAATGGAAAAAGCTCTGCCAAGCATTTTATTAGCAAGCTCAATATCCCCTTTTTGCAGTAATTTTCGGATATTTGAAGAAGAAACGATAATATCATCAACTTTTACTGGTGGGATTTTAAAAGCTGTAAATCCGTATTTCGTTTCAAGCATTTTCAATAATTCGTAATCACCTTTTCTTTTTCTACCAAACCGATAATCATAACCTACTACAATAAAATTTGCTTTTAATGATTTTACTAAAAATTCTCTAATGAAAATCTCTGGATCCATATTTGCAATACTTTCATTAAAAGCAAGATTAAAATAATAATCAACACCCATTTTTTCAAAAATTTCTATCTTTTTTCTTTCTGTCATAATAAGTTTTATGTTTTTGTTAAAAAATTTTATAGGGTGGGGAGAAAAGGTTACAACCCCTGATTTTAGATTAAATTCCTTTGCTAAGGTCAAAACTTTTTTTATTATAGTTTGATGGCCTATATGTACCCCATCAAAATTGCCAATGGTTATAACAGTAGGTGATAAAGTTTTCCAGTTAGATAAATCTTTTATTACTTCCATTGTAGGTGGAAAATATGATATTTGTGAGCAATAATCAATAACTTTTTGTTATATGTTTTCTAAAATTTTCTGCTTTAAATTTTTTAGTTCTTCTTCAGACAGTTGAGAAAAATCTATTCCTTCTAAAAGTTTTTCAATATCTGCTTTAGTAATTTGATCTGAGTTAATTTCAGCAAGTAAATCTGTAATAAATAACAACTTCATAGCTTCAGGTGATAGTGTGACTTTGTCTAAAGATTTTGCAGGTGATTTACTACCTAAAGAATCACTTACTTTTCCTATTTTTAACTGTCTGTTGTATGTTCTAATAATATTTGATAAGTTGCTAAACTCTATCGACATATAATCACCCGCAGTTCATTTTAGGTTACTTTAAATTAATCGACAATAATTTTTAAAACTTTAGAAATTTTTTTAAAAAAAGGGTGCCAGATTTTGGCAACCCATTTTATGTTTACTAAAGTGCTATTTTTGGCAACTTTTTATGATAGTCAGTAATTTGTTGAAATTTGTATGCAACATTTAAAATTTTCTCTTCTGCAAAATAATTGCCCATAATTTGTAATCCTATTGGTAAGTTGTTGTTGTCAAAACCGCATGGGATTGAAATACCACAGCCACCAAATAAGTTTAAAGAGATGGTGTAAATATCACTTAAATACATTTGCAGAGGGTCTGATGATTTTTCTCCTATTTTAAAAGCTGTTGTAGGAGAAGTAGGGGTTATGATTACATCTACTTCTTTAAAAGCGTTTAAATAGTCGTTTTTGATTAATGTTCTTACTTTTTGTGCTTTTAAATAGTAAGCATCATAATATCCAGCACTGAGAACATAAGTCCCAAGCATTATCCTTCTTTTTACTTCGTCGCCAAACCCAATTGATCTTGTTTTTTCATACATATCTATTAACCCGTTAGATTCAGCTCTAAATCCGTATCTAACACCATCGTATCTTGCAAGGTTACTGGATGCTTCAGCTGTAGCTAAAATATAGTAAACAGCCACAGCATATTCGGTATGAGGAAGAGAGATCTCCTTTATTTCACAACCTAATCCCTTTAGCTGTTCGATGGCTGATAAAACCTTTTCTTTTACCTCAGGTTGTATCCCTTCGCCAAAAAATTCTTTTGGAACACCTATTTTTAAACCTTTTATATCTTTATCTAAATTTACAGTATAATCTTTTGACTCAAAGTTAGCAGAGGTTGAATCTTTTTCATCATGTTTTCCTATAATACTTAATAATAAAGCGGCATCTTCAACATTGTGTGTTAAAGGCCCAATCTGATCAAGACTTGATGCAAAAGCCACTAATCCATATCTTGAAACTCTGCCGTAAGTTGGTTTTAAACCGCATACATTACAAAGTGAAGCTGGTTGTCTTATTGAGCCACCAGTATCACTACCCAAAGTGGCTGGAGCTAATCTTGCTGCTACAGCAGCAGCTGATCCACCAGATGAGCCACCAGGAACTCTTTCCAAATCCCATGGGTTTTTGGTTTTTTTGTAATAGGAGTTTTCACAGGATGAACCCATAGCAAATTCATCCATGTTTAGTTTTCCAATTATTAAAAACCCTTTTTCTTTTAATAATTCCACAACAGTGGCATTATATGGGGAATCAAAATTTTCGAGTATTTTGGAAGCACAGGTTGTAGGCATCCCTTTTGTTACCATATTATCTTTTATTGCGATAGGGATACCAGCAAACTCAGGCAGTTTTTCACCGTTTGCTCTTTTTTCATCGATAACTTTTGCGTCATATAAAACTGATTCGTTTATATAAAGATATGAGTCTATTTTAGGATCTATGTTTTTTATCCTATCTAAATAAAATTTGTTAAGCTCATAGGCAGATATTTGCTTTGTCTCAAGTAGGTTTTTTAGCTCATTGATTGTTTTATTAAGCAAGTCCATAATTTTATCCTCCTAACCTTCAATTACTCTTGGAACTTTGAAATGGCCATACTCTTTTTCTGGAGCATTTTTTAGCGCTTCTTCATTTGTTAAAGATTTTTTTACTTCGTCATCTCTAAATACATTTGTAATATCCAGTACATGTGATGTGGGCTCAACATCATCTGTGTTTAACTCGTTTAATTTGTGGATATAATCTAAAATTTTGTTTAGTTCGCCGGTAAATTTTTCTATCTCTTCATCGTTAAAAGTTAACCTTGCCAATTTAGCGATATGTTGTACATCTTTTTTGGAAATGATTCCTGACATTTTACACCTCTTCCCTTTATATAAATTTTAAAAATTTTAATCCCATTTTCTTTATACCAGATTTTTCAAAAATTACATCAGCTTTTGCATCATCACCGTTACCTTTTATAGAAATAATTACACCTTTGCCATATTTGGGATGAAAAACTTTTTTTCCGTCTTTTTTTTCACTTTTTTCAAAAAGTTGTTTAACCCTCATTTCATCTATAAAAATAGATGGGTAACAATCTTGCCGCTTTCCATATATTAGTCTATTCTTTGCGTAAGTTAAATAAAGTATCCGCTTTGCTCTTGTGATACCCACATAGCAGAGCCTTCTTTCCTCTTCTAACTTTTCATCTTCATCCATACTACTAAAAAGTGGGAAAAGTCCATCCTCTAAACCCACTAAAAAAACTGCTTCAAACTCCAACCCTTTTGCAGAATGAATTGTCATAAGCTTAATACAACCATTTGTCATTTCATCAGTAGTAGTTTGTAATGATGTAGTTGCTAAAAAATCAGATAAAATAACCTTCTCGTTTGATTCTTCGAAACTAACAGCAGAGTTGATTAATTCCTCCAAATTGAAAATTCTATTTTCAGCGGTGTAAATATCTTCACTTTTCTTTATAAAATTAATGTAATCAGTTTGTTCTAAGATATGTTTTATCATTTCTGAAATTTTGTCAAAGTTATTAAGTGAATCTATTAGTTCTATAAAAGGTTTTAATTTTGAAGCTATAGTAGAAGTAGATGTATCTACTAATGTCTTTATAGCATCATACCCTGATAAATTTTCATTGTTCATAACTTCTATAATTTTGGCAATTGTTTTATCTCCAACCCCTTTTGGTGGATTTTTTAAGGCTCTTATCATAGAACTGGTATCAAAAGGGTTATTGAAAAACTTTAGGTAGCTTAAAATATCTTTAATTTCTTTCCTTTGATAAAAGGAAATACTACCAATTACTTGATAAGGTATATTTCTATGGTTAAGTTCAACTTCAAAATTTCTTGATTGAGCATTTGTTCTGTATAAAACAGCTATTTCGTCATAAGGGATGTTGTATAATTTTGTCAGTTCTTCAATTTTTTGAGCTACAAATACAGCTTCATCTTTCTCATCGTAGCAACTTTTTAAATGTATTTTACCCTCTGTTTTGAGTTCAGCTTTTAATGTTTTACCTTTTCTAAATCGATTATTAGATATAAGATTATTTGCAATATAAAGGATTTCTGGTGCACTTCTATAATTATTTTCTAATCTAATAATTTTTGTATTATCAAAGTGTTTGTCAAAATAAACAATATTACCAATTTCTGCACCACGCCAGCCATATATTGATTGGTCATCATCACCTACAACGCAAATCTTATCATTCATTACTCTTAAAGCTTTTAAAAACTCAAACTGAATATTGTTTGTATCCTGAAATTCATCCACTAATACATACTCGAATAAGTGTGAATAAAAGGCTAAAATATCTTTTTCCTGAAGGAAAATCCTAAGGGTAAGGGAAAGCATATCATCAAAATCTATTGAGTTACTTCTCTTTAGCTCCTCCTGATAAAGATTGAAAACATCTGTAAATCTATGAGTAAATTCATCAGGATCTATCATTTTTACAAAATTTATACTGTTTTTAAAATTGCTTATTAGATTAAGATACATTTTTGGAGGATATTTTTTATCATCAATATTAAGTTTTTTAATGATATTTCTGATAACTGATAACCTGTCATCTTGGTCAATAATTGTAAAATTTGAAGGAAGTCCAATAATATGACCATCCCTTCTTAAAATTCTCAACGCGTTAGAATGAAATGTCCCTAACCATAAATCAAAGGATTTATCACCGATTAACTCGTAAATTCTTTTTTTCATTTCATCAGCAGCTTTATTGGTAAAGGTTACAGCAAAAATCCTCTCAGGTTGTGCAATTTTTTTCTGAATGAGATATGCTATTTTATAGGTGATTACCCTTGTTTTACCTGTACCTGCACCTGAGAGCACTAAAAGGGGTGAATCAATGTATTCTACAGCTTCTTTTTGACTTTCGTTTAGGTTTTCTAAAAGTGATGTCATTTGTTCTCCATAAATTGTGTGAGTGCTTTGTTATAAGCAAGGATTATATCACTTCTTCTTAGAAGTCCAATCAATTTTAATTTTCCATTTTCATCTTCAACAACAGGGATTGCACCCAAATCTTTAATACCTAATTTTTTTAGCGCAGTGGATAATGTGTCTTCAGGATATACATAAATGAGATTTTTTTTCGTGCAGATTTCACCTGCAACAACTATATCTTCCAGACCTTCTTCAAAAAGCACACTTTTTATATCATCAAGAGATAACATCCCTGTTAGGTAACCTTCAGAATTTAATACTGGATAGTAAATATGCTTTGCTGTCTTAACCCCTTCTAAGATTTCTTTAAATGGTGTATTTTCTCTAAATGTAACAATGTCAGTTAGCATAACTTCTTTTACTTTTATGGAGTCTAGAATTTGCTCTTCTGCACCTTTTCTGATTCTTACTCCTTGCTTTGTAAGTATCCAAGTAAAAATGGATTCTTTTTCGATAGCTGAAGCAGCAATATGAGCAATAATTGTAGATAACATTAAAGGCAAAATAATTTGGTAATTCCCTGTTATTTCAAAGATTATCAGTATTGCAGTTAATGGAGCTCTCATTGTGGCTGCGAGCATAGCACTCATAGCTACAAGCCCATAAGCTCCACTGTTTGCAGTAATAGTTGGAAAAAGTGTATGAAAAACAGTCCCAGCAACTCCACCTGCTGCAGCTCCAATAAACAGTGAAGGGACAAAGAGCCCTCCAGAGCCACCAGATCCTAATGTTAAAGATGTAGCTACCATTTTTAGAAATATGAGTATAAATATGAGAATAAAAGGAGCTTTGCTATATAAAATATCATCTATTGTATCATAACCTACACCCATAACCTCTTTTATAAAAATTCCCATAATTCCAAGAAGTAAGCCACCCAAGGCAGGTTTGACAAAAGAAGGTAATTTTAAGTTTTCAAATTTTTCTTCAAAAAAATAAAAGGTCTTAATAAAAATTACACCAATAACAGCACACCATAATCCTAAAATGATATAGAAAATAAACTCTATTGGGCTTACAACCTGATAAGGTGGTGCTAAGAAAGTAATATGGTTTCCTAAATACGCCCTTGAGATAGTAGTTGCTACAACAGTAGATATTATAATGGGAGAGAAAGTTTTTATGCCAAACTCACCAAGTAAAACTTCAGCTGCAAACATTGCTCCACCAATGGGAGCGTTAAATGTGGCAGCAAGACCACCTGCAGCACCTGCAGCTATTACGCTTTTCATCCTTGATGATGAAAATTTAAAGAGTTTACCTACTCCTGAACCTAAAGCTGCACCTATTTGAACAATAGGGCCTTCCCTACCTGCTGAGCCACCCGTTCCAAGAGTTATTGCAGAAGAAACTGTTTTGATTACAGCTACAAATGGTGAAATGGATCTATTTAATGCTATAACCTTTATCACATCAGGGACACCGTGCCCTTTTGCTGATTTAAAGATCATAGCAATAATACCCACTAATAACCCACCAACAGCTGGTATTAAAATAATTTTGTATAAAGGAGTGTTTTCTAACACCTGCAAGAAATATTCAGAGTCAGAACCGTAGAAAAATTTTTGTATAAAACCGATCATATACCTGAATATTAAGTTACCATATCCAGCCAATAATCCTACAAGGGTGGATATCAGTATAAGATATAAGTCTTCATGATCACTTAAAAAATTGTTTAAAGATTTCTTTATGTTCATTCCACCGTCACACTTTTAGCAAGATTTCTAGGCTGATCCACATCAAGCCCAAGCAGATTAGCCGCATGGTATGCAAAAAGCTGAATTATTATTGAGTTTAAAAATGGGGTAAGCTCTTCTAATGTATCTGGCAATACGAAACTATAATCAGATTTGGATATGATATCTTTATCCCCTTTAGTAACGGTAGATATTACAATCCCATCCCTTGCCTTTACCTCTTCAACATTTGCAAGTATCTTATCATATACCCTAGATTTTGTCCCCAATACAAATACTGGCATCTCTTTGTCTATCAAAGCTATTGGGCCATGCTTCATCTCTCCTGCAGGGTAACCCTCAGCATGAATATACGATATCTCTTTTAATTTCAAAGCCCCTTCAAGGGCTATCGGATAATTGTAATGTCTTCCAAGATATAAAAAGTTTTTATATCTTACAAACTCTTTTGCTATATCCTCTATCTGTTTGTCATGCTTTAATACTTCTTCAATCTTTTCTGGTAGCTGTATCAATTCATTTAAAATTGTTTTTATTTCACTATTTCCTAATACCCCTTTCTTTTGGCCAAGGAATAGTGCAAAAAGAAATAGTGAAGCAAGCTGAGTGGTAAAAGCTTTCGTTGAGGCTACACCTATCTCTGGGCCAGCATGGGTATAAATTACTCCATCAGATTCCCTTGCAATTGTGGAACCCACCACATTGCAAATGGATACAACCTTTGCCCCCATCTTTTTACTCATTCTTAAAGCTGCTATTGTATCTGCAGTCTCCCCTGATTGAGATATGGGGATTAAAAGGGTTTTATTTGTAATGATGGGGTTTCTATATCTAAATTCTGATGCTATATCCACTTCTACTGGAATCTTTGCAAAATTTTCGATGTAAAATTTACCCACAAGACCTGCATGCCAGCTAGTACCACAGGCCACAATAGTTATCTTCTGTATATCTTTTATAGTTTCATAATCCACTTCACCAAAATAGATTTCACCTTCTTCTAATGAGTATTTCCCTCTTATTGTATCTATGATTGCTCTTGGCTGCTCATAAATCTCCTTTAGCATAAAGTGCTTGTATCCAGCCTTTTCTGCCATTACAGGATTCCAGTCTATAACCTTTATTTCCCTTTTTACCTCTTTACCGTTATTCTCAATATAGACAGAGTCTTTTGTCAGTATTGCCACATCCCCTTCTTCCAAAAAGATAAACTTTCTTGTATAACTCAAAACTGCTGAGATATCGCTTGCTGCAAACATCTCATTTTCGCCAACCCCTATGACAAGTGGGCTATCATATCTTGCCACGACTATTTTATCTGGCTCATTTTCAGAAATTACGGCTATTGCATAGGAGCCTTTTAGCTTTTTTATAGCATTTTTGACAGCTTCAAAAAGGTTGTCTTTATATAGGCTATCAATTAGATGAGCAATTACCTCAGTGTCAGTTTCGGAAGAAAATTCATAACCTTGTACGATAAGCTCATTCTTTAACTGTAAGTAATTTTCGATAATACCATTATGGACAAGGGAGATTCGTTTTGATTTGTGTGGGTGAGCGTTTTCATCTGATGGCTTACCGTGTGTTGCCCATCTTGTGTGCCCTATACCAATTTTGCTATCTATTTTTTTATCGCTGATTAGCTCTTTTAAAACAGATAATTTCCCTTTTGACCTATAAATTTCAATTTCACCTTTGTTTAAAACAGCAATACCTGCAGAATCATAACCTCTATATTCTAATCTTGCTAACCCCTCGATTAATACGTCTTTTGCCTGTCTATCTCCAATAAAACCTACAATACCACACATATTTACTTCTCCTGCTTTTTAGATTTTTTGGCTTTCCACTTAGGAACCCACCCTTCAATATTTTTTTGCTCAGCTCTTGTAATAGCTAATGCATCTTCGGGTACATCTTTAGTAATGGTTGAACCAGCTGCAATGAGAGCGCCTTTACCTATCTTCACTGGAGCTACAAACTGTACATCACTACCTACAAATACATCATCACCTATTACTGTTTTATGTTTAGAAAATCCATCATAGTTGCATGTGATTGTTCCACAGCCCACATTTACATTTTTACCTATTTCTGCATCTCCAAGATAGGTTAGATGGCTTGCTTTTGACCCTTTGCCAAAGGTAATTTTTTTGGTTTCTACGAAATTGCCTATTTTGTTATCCCCCTCTAAAATAGAGCCAGGTCTAAGATGAGCCATTGGGCCTATTGTGGAGTTTTCCCCAACATTTGATTCTTCAATCAGGGTATTATCCTTTATTGTGCAGTTTTGCTTAATTATGCTATCTATTATTCTAACACCTGGATAGATTGTGCACCCTTCTTCTATTGTAGTGTTACCTTCAAGGTACACATTTGGATAAATTGTAACATCTTTTTCAATTTTTACACTTTCATCAATATAGCAGGTTTCTGGATCAATTATTGTTACACCATTTTTCATAAAGTTTAGAGCCCTTTTACGATAAATTATCTTTGATGCATGAGATAGGGCTATTCTATCATTTATCCCTATAAATTGTTCACTATCTTCAACAGAGAAAACAAAACTACCTGGCTTGACGATATCTGTAAGATAATATTCCCCTTGCGCATTGTTATTATTTAATTTTTCTAAAGCATCTTTTAAATATTGAAAATCAACTAAGTAAATCCCTGTGTTTATTTCGTTGATCTTTTTTTCTAACTCATTGGCATCCTTTTCTTCTACAATTTTTAAAAAATCTTTTTTACCATCTCTAATTATTCTTCCATATCCTGTAGGATCATCCATGAATGTGGAGATTAAGGATACTTTATTATCTTTACTCTTTTCTATAAATTCCTTTAATGATTCATCTTCTACTAGTGGCATGTCTCCGCAAAGTATCAATACTTTTCCATTATACTCAGATATAGCTTTAACTGCTGCTTTGACAGCATCCCCTGTGCCAAGCTGATTTTCTTGAAAGGCAAAATCTATATTTTTGTTTTGTAAATGGCTTATTAGTTCTTGTTGTTCGTTGTTTACAACAACAATTATTTTATTGGATACATTTTTGGCAGTATCTATCACATAATCAATCATAGGTTTTCCAGCTACTTTATGTAAGACTTTCTCTTTTTTTGATTTCATTCTGGTACCTTTTCCAGCAGCAAGGATTATGGTAAGTATATTCATACTAAACCCTCCTAAAATATAACATGATATTAAATCTTTTTTTTATGCCAAAATCAATAAAAAATTACTCTTGTTTGCGCTAAATTTCAACATATTTTAATATTTAGAAATAATTAATAATAAATATTTAAAAAGTTGGGGGGAACGGATGAGAGGGGATGTAAAAGATGTTGAAGTTAATCATACAAATGAAAGTTATCATGGTTCAGAGATAGTTAAGGAAGCGATTTTTTTAGGGAGCACTGCTTTAAAAGAAGCTCCTAAGATATTTGGTGTTCCTACTGGTGTTGAAAATTTAGATAGTTTATTTTTTACAGTAAAAATTGAAGATGGTAAAATTGTAAAAGAATGTTTAAATGGTATTCCAGCATATTCTGTGTTTAATATTACTGGAGTTTCAGATACAGGGAAGTCTTTAATCGCAGAGCAATTTACTATTAAGCAAGCTGTTAGTGGCGAAAAGGTAGTATTTGTTACAGTGGAAACTCCAGCTAATTTTCTCGTAAATTCATTAAAATTTAGAGCATCAGCAATGGGTTATGACTTTTCTAAATTTGAAGATAATATTATAATAATTGATGCGGCATCAAATCCAAGATTAAGGGATAATTTACCTGATTTTCTTGCAACATTAGGGTATGTTATAAAAAATTATAAGGTAAAATTTACTGTAATTGATTCGGTTACCGGTTTGTTTGAGAATAAGGAGATGTTGGCACGTGGTGTAGTTCGAAGGGTTTATAATTTTTTAAAAAAATCTTATCAAACTGCTTTGCTGATTTCACAAAAAAGAAGTGGACATGAAGACCTTACAGCTGAGGCGGCTGGTGGTTATGCTGTTGGGCATATCGTTGATGGTACTATTGTTTTGGCTAAAGATATTATAGATAGTTCATACAAAGCAAAGCTTTATAAAAAAGAGATTGGTGAAATAGTAAGACTATTTAGGATTGATGGATGTAGGATATGTGGGCATGATACAAAAACTCACTTTATGGAAATTACGGATACGGGTTTGGTAAAAGTTTTATCACCTATTTTAAATTAAAAATAAGATGGGAGGTGGGTTATGGTTATGACATTGCAGGAAATACCAAAACATCAAGTTGAGTTAGAACCTCTTGTAGCTAGAGTATTTTTTAAAGGGATTGATCTATTAGGTGGTTTATCTAAATTAGCTGATTATAGAGCATTAACATGGCTTGCTTCTCTAGCCAGGGCATCTTTTGCAGTTGTATTAAGGGAAGAATATCTTAAAACAGAAGAAGAAATAGCTGAAAAAATTGGGATTTCTAAAGCAACTGTAAGAAACATTTTACGGGCAGATCCTGATAAAGCATTGTATAAAATTCAAAATATAGATGATTTAACAAAAGAAGAAAAAACTGAACTCAAAGTACATACAGCTGGTGGTTTGGCTAAATTAGCATATAAATTAAGGCTATTGCACAATTTCTATGTTTTTCAATTTTCATCATTTTTCTTAAATTTTGCTCAATTTTCTACTCAATTTTTATTACTTTTTAG